>VBNY01000146.1:0-6699 GCA_005877705.1 Gammaproteobacteria bacterium | reverse complement strand
TGATGGGCGCGATCAAGATCGAGGCGCGCGGCACGCAGAACCACCGCTTCACGCCCGCGCAGTTCGCACAGCGTCTCGAGGCGAGCTTCGCGCCCGCGCCGGCGGCGAGCAAACGGGCCGCGAAGCTGAATTGAGACTCTAGCGCACGCAACCCACAGACTTTGTCAGTCGCGGAAGATCACCGACATGCCCAATAGCTATCTGTTTACCTCCGAATCCGTCTCCGAAGGCCATCCGGACAAGGTGGCGGACCAGATTTCGGACGCCGTGCTGGACGCCATCCTCAAGGAGGACACGCGCGGCCGCGTCGCTTGCGAAACGCTCGTCAAGACGGGCGTCGTCGTGGTCGCGGGCGAAGTCACCACCAAGGCGTGGGTGGACGTGGAGGCGCTGGTGCGCAGGACCGTGCTGGAGATCGGCTACAACTCCTCGGAGATGGGCTTCGACGGGGCGAGCTGCGGGGTGGTCAACATCATCGGCAAGCAGTCCCCCGACATCGCGCAGGGCGTCGACCGCAAGGATGAGCGCAAGCAAGGGGCAGGGGATCAGGGCTTGATGTTCGGCTACGCGACCAACGAGACGGACGTGCTGATGCCGGCGCCGATCACCCTCGCCCACCGCCTGGTCAAGCGCCAGGCGCAGGTGAGGAAGTCCGGCAAGCTCGAGTGGCTGCGCCCGGACGCGAAGAGTCAGGTGACATTGCGCTACGAGGATGACAGGCCCGTGGGACTCGAGGCGGTGGTGCTGTCCACCCAGCACAGCCCCGAGATCTCGACCAAGGCGCTGCGTGAGGCCGTGATGGAGGAGATCTTGCGGCCGGTGCTGCCCACGAAATGGGTCGACAAGCGCACCAAGTTCCACATCAACCCGACCGGCCGATTCGTCATCGGCGGCCCGGTAGGCGACTGCGGGGTCACGGGGCGCAAGATCATCGTGGACACCTACGGCGGCTACGCCCGCCACGGCGGTGGCGCGTTCTCGGGGAAGGACCCTTCCAAGGTCGATCGCTCGGCGACCTATGCGGCGCGCTACGTGGCGAAGAACATCGTGGCAGCCGGTCTTGCCGAGCGCTGCGAGGTGCAGGTGTCGTATGCCATCGGGGTGGCCGAGCCGACCTCGATCATGGTCGAGACGTTCGGCACGAGCCGCCTGTCGCGCGAGCGTCTGACGCAGCTCGTGCGCAAGCACTTTGATCTGACACCTTACGGGTTGCGCGAGATGCTCGACCTCGTGCGTCCGATCTACCAGAAGACCGCCGCTTATGGACACTTCGGCCGCACGGAGCCGGAGTTCACCTGGGAGCGCACGGACAAGGCCCACGCCCTGGCCGACGAGGCCAAGGGGGCTGTTCGGGCCGCATAACATAATGCCGCGAGGCGCGGCAGCATTGCGCTCTCCGAGGAGCGTTGCGACGGGTCGGCGCACAATAAGGTGCGCGCCGCACCTGCCAGGCTCGGAAGCGTGAGCGTGTAATCAACACGGCGCTCGTTCTGTTTACGGAGTACGGCCAAGCATGAACGCCAACCTGAAATCGACCCAGGGCGCCGCCGGCGCGCTCGACCACAAGGTCGCGGATTTGAGCCTCGCCGACTGGGGCCGCAAGGAGATCCTCATCGCCGAAACGGAGATGCCGGGGCTGATGGCGATCCGCGAGGAGTACGCGCCGGTGCAGCCCCTGCAGGGCGCGCGGATCAGCGGCTCGCTGCACATGACGATCCAGACGGCGGTGCTGATCGAGACGCTGCAGGCACTCGGGGCGCAGGTGCGCTGGGCCTCGTGCAACATCTTCTCGACGCAGGATCACGCGGCGGCTGCGATCGCCGCGCGCGGCACGCCGGTGTTCGCCTGGAAGGGCGAATCCTTGAGCGACTACTGGGAGTATACGCACCGCATCTTCGCCTGGCCGGACGGCGGCTACAGCAACATGATCCTGGATGACGGCGGCGATGCGACGCTGCTGCTGCACCTCGGCACCAAGGCAGAGACCGACCCGGGCATCATCGCCAAGCCGGCGAGCGAAGAGGAGGCGGCGCTGTTCGCCGCCATCAAGGCGCGGCTCAAGAGTGATCCGAAGTGGTACTCCACGCGCATCAAGCACGTCAAAGGCGTGACGGAGGAAACCACCACGGGCGTGAAGCGACTGTACCAAATGGCCAAGGAGGGCAGGCTCGCCTTTCCCGCCATCAACGTGAACGATTCGGTCACCAAGAGCAAGTTCGACAATCTGTACGGCTGCCGCGAGTCGCTGGTGGACGGCATCAAGCGCGCCACGGATGTGATGATCGCGGGCAAGATCGCGGTGGTGTGCGGCTACGGGGATGTCGGCAAGGGCTCCGCCCAGGCGCTGCGCGCGCTGTCGGCGCAGGTGTGGGTGACCGAGATCGACCCGATCTGCGCGTTGCAGGCGGCGATGGAAGGCTATCGCATCGTGACGATGGACTACGCGGCGGACAAGGCCGACATTTTCGTGACGGCGACGGGCAACTTCCACGTCATCACGCACGATCACATGTTGCGCATGAAGAACAACGCGATCGTGTGCAACATCGGCCACTTCGACAACGAGATCGACGTGGCGAGCCTCAAGCAGTATGCGTGGGAGAACATCAAGCCGCAGGTCGACCACATCATCTTCGCCGACGGCAAGCGGCTGATTCTGCTGGCCGAAGGGCGCCTGGTGAACCTGGGTTGCGGCACGGGCCACCCGAGCTACGTGATGAGCTCGAGCTTCGCCAACCAGACGCTCGCGCAGATCGAGCTCTTCACGAACACCGCGAAGTACGCACTCGGCGTGCACGTGCTCCCGAAACCCCTCGATGAGAAGGTCGCGCGGCTGCAGCTGAGGAAGCTCAACGCGCACCTTACCGAGCTGACGGATACCCAGGCGCGCTACATCGGCGTCGACAAGACGGGTCCTTACAAGCCTGACCACTATCGGTACTGAGCAACAGATGTCCATCACCAGCAGCGAGCCGGCGCCCACTCCTCCGTCCGGCACGGCCGTGGTGCTCGATGGCAGGGCCGTCGCCGCCCGGGTACAGCAGGCGGTCGCGGCGCGCGCCAACGAATTCGCCGCCAGACACGGCCGCCGGCCGGGGTTGGCGGTGGTGCAGGTCGGCCAGGATCCGGCGTCCTCGGTGTACGTGCGCAACAAGCGCAAGGCGTCCCTGGAAGTCGGCATCGAGTCCTTCGCGCACGATCTGCCGGCGGCCACCGGCGAGGCGCAGTTGCTCGATCTCGTCAAGAGACTCAACCGCGACGAGCGCGTGGACGGGATCCTGGTGCAGTTGCCGCTGGGCAAGGGTGTCGATACCAATCGCGTCATGGATTCGATCGACCCCGCCAAGGACGTCGACGGATTCCATCCCGTCAACACGGGGTTGCTGGCGCAGAAGCGCCCCCGCCTGCGGCCCTGCACCCCGTTCGGAGTCATCCGCCTGGCGAGCGAGTACGGAATGGCATTGCGCGGGATGCGGGCAACGGTGGTCGGCGCATCGAACATCGTCGGTCGCCCGATGGCGCTGGAGCTGCTGCTCGCCGGGGCCACGGTGACGGTCTGTCACACCGGGACGCGCGATCTGCGGGCGGAGGTTGAGCGCGCCGAGCTGCTGGTGGCGGCGGTCGGCAAGGCGGGCTTCATCCCGGGAGAGTGGATCCGCCCCGGGGCGGCGGTGTTCGACGTCGGAATCAACCGCACGGCCTCCGGCAAGCTGGTGGGAGACGTCGACTATGATCGCGCCGCGCAGCGGGCCGGGTGGATCACACCCGTTCCGGGCGGCCTGGGGCCAATGACGATCGCGATGCTGCTGTCGAATGCCGTCGACGCCGCGTTCCACAGAGCGGCCGCCGCCGGCTAGGACCGCGGGAATAAACGCACGGTCCCCACAGTCTTGCGATTGTGGCGGCTACAACACTCGGAGCAGTATACGAATGCGGACGGGCAGGGCGATCGCCGGACGGGATTAGCTTGGGTCGACAAGCGACGCACGGCACCGCGACGGCGCACGCGGGGGAGTTCAAGCGGTTGGTGCTTCCGCACCTCGACGCGGCGTACAACCTGGCGCGATTCCTGTCGCGCGATCCGGTCGCAGCCGACGATATCGTGCAGGAGGCTTTCCTGCGCGCGTTCCGCGCCTTTGACAGCTACCGCGGCGGCGATTCCAAGTCGTGGCTGCTCGCGATCGTGCGCAACTGCTCGTTCAGCTGGGCGAAGGCCAGCAGAGTGGGCGTCGGCGGCAGCGCACCCGACCCGGATGAGTTGGCCGACCCGCTGCAGGAAACCCCCGAGAGCTCGCTGGTGCGTGGCAGCGAAATCGAGCAGCTGCGCGCCATGATCGAGAAGCTGCCGGACCCGTTCCGCGAGACGCTCATCCTGCGGGAGCTGGAGGAGCTCTCCTACAAGCAGATTGCCGAGATTACCGGCGCTCCGGTCGGCACCGTCATGTCGCGTCTGGCGCGGGCGCGACAGATGCTGAGCGACAAGTTGGAGCCCAGGCGATGAGCGCGTGCGGCGACAAGGAACTGCAGCTGCATGGTCTGCTGGATGGTGAGCTCGATGCCGTCAACACACTGGCGTGCGAGGCGCATCTGCGAGTTTGCCCGGGCTGCGGCGCGGAGTTTCAGCGGCTGCAGTCGCTGCGCACGGCGCTCAGAGCGCCCGCCGTGAGGTTTGCAGCCTCCCCGGCTCTGCGCGCGCGCGTTGCAGCGGCACTCGAGCCGTCCCGCACGCCAGACACCGCGGCGGCAGTATTGACACAACGGCCCGCGAGATCCTTCTCCATCTGGGCTGCGTCGGCCGCAGTCGCCGCCTTGGCGGCCGTATGCGTGTCCCTGATGCTGGTCTACTGGTCGAGCCCCGGGCTCGCGGACGAGTTGGTCGCCAGCCATGTAAGATCGCTGCTGGCGACTCACCTCATCGACGTGGAGGCTTCCGACCGGCACGTGGTCAAGCCGTGGTTCAACGGTAAGGTCGACTTCGCGCCGCCGGTGATCGAGCTCGCAGACGCCGGATTCCCGCTCGCCGGGGGACGACTCGACTACATCCACGGCCGTGTCGTTGCCGCCATCGTGTATCGCAGGCGGCAACACGTCATCAACCTGTTCGTATGGCCGGCGGGGGTCGCCGGATCCGCAGGTCCTGCCTCCCTGCGCCAGGACGGCTACAGCCTGACTTGCTGGACGCAGGCAGGCCTCGAGTTCTGCGCCATCTCCGACCTCGATCGGGGCGAGCTGCAGCAGTTTCGCGCCAGCTTCGCGCAGCGGGCGCGCCCGTAACCAACCTGAAGAAATATCTAGTGTCTTTCGGTCCGCCTCCGCCCGGAATGGCACGGGTGTTGCAAAAGTTACAAGTTGGGGCGGCTGACGGCACCTCTGACAGGACCGTAAAAACGCTGCTTCCAACATGTCAATCCACCATGTTAGGCGCGCGTTTCCCCTCGTATGCGTGTATCATCCCCGTCCACCCCTGGTTGGGTGAATCTGGAGTAACGAATAATGGCGAAGCGTCCCCCGAATGATGGCGCCTCCTGGAGCGCCGGTGAGCTGAGAACTCTCAAGGCACTCGCGAAGGCGGGTACCCCGACTGGCGAGGTTGCCAAGAAGCTCGGGCGTACTGCGGCGGCAGTCCAGCAGAAGGCCATGCGGGCAGGGATTTCCTTCAGGGCGGCGAAGCGATCCGGCGCCCGCAAGAAGAAGTAGGAAACCGCGAGCGTTCCTTAGATACAGGCTCGGGCGGGCCGCTGCGCAAGCGGTGCGCCCGGTCTGCTTCGCTTACCGCGTTGCGAGCGCCCACGCGTGGCGCCGGCGCTTCAGTCCTGTGCAGCGAGCTCGCGAGTCTGCGGCGGGTGCGCGCATGGCCCCTGACTTGTCAGACGGCTGACGACTTGTCACACTGCCGAGCTGACGATCGACAAGCTGTATTGGTCACGGATCAATGAGGGGGGCGGCATGTCGCAGCTGATCCGGCTCACATGCATGGCTGTTGCAGTTGCGCTCGGCGGCTGCGATGTCCAGGTGCACGACGAAACGCCGACCGAATACCCGGCGAACCACGATATCGGGATGTACGAGATCAAGGCGGCCGTCACGCGCGATGCCCTGGTGACTCCCGGTTCGGTGTTCATGTTTGCTCTCGGGGGAAAGGAGCGCGTCGAGCTCTCCCCCAACCGCGACGGCAGCGAGTGGCACGGGCTGTATTCGGTCCGCTGCCGCAGCAGCTTCCCGCTGCAGTTCCTCGCGGTCTGGAAACTCCAGGGGCTCGCGACCAAACAAAAGCTCGAGCCGCCGCAGCCGCGCGAGGTCAAGCTGATCGAGCCCCCGCTCACGCGCGCAGTCAGCATCGACACCGCGGGGAAGATGCCCAAGGGTGGTTGGGAGGGCGGTGTGCCCTATCGCATCGCCACGGCACCGAACACCCGCATCACGGCTGCGCATATCGAACCGCTCAGCCAGGATCCCGCCGAGGTTGCCGCGGCCAAGCCGATCTCCGTGGTCGGCTCATTCCCGGTGGATGTGCCCTGCGGCACCCCGACTGAAGTCCGAGTGGCCTCCACCGCGCAGCGCGCGCATGGCAACCTCGTCATCGACACTGATCACCCCGCCGTTGCGCACTGGCAGACCAAGATTGAGTTCCTGCCGAAGTAGCATCGCTGACCGCCCCGCAGCTGCGGCGAGAGTTGCGGCTGAAATAGGCGTCGCCGG
>VBNY01000447.1 GCA_005877705.1 Gammaproteobacteria bacterium | reverse complement strand
GCCTGAAGATCTGCTCTCGGCCGTCCACGTTTCTCAACGTCAGCGAGCTGGCGTTGCCCTTCGCTCCCAGCTGCACGTACGTCTCCTTCGTGCCTGCGGCGCTTTCGACTCGCTCACGAAAGGAGTGACTTTCGCTCGCCTCGTCAGTGACTACTGATGGCCCGCTACTTGCCGGTCAATCCGCTAGACTCGGAGCAGACCTGAACGAAGGGGATTGCAAACGTGAAAGCCGTTCCGGCCGTACAGATCGAAAACGAACGCGTAATCGTAACCGAGTGGACCTTCGCCCCGGGTGCGGAAACGGGCCAGCACGTTCATACCTTCGATTACGTCGTCGTACCGCTGACCAGCGGCACTCTGCGCCTCGTCGAACCGGACGGTTCGCGCGACGCACAGCTGACCGCCGGCGTGTCTTACAGCCGACCGGCGGGCGTGAACCACAACGTGATCAACGTCAACACTCATGAATTTCGATTTCTCGAAATTGAACTCAAGTAGGCCCTCGGCCACGGGTCGGCGCCGCAACGAAACGCGATGGGTACGTCGTGACTTCATGCGACACGTACACTAGGCACCCTAAGCGGCTAGGCGAAAGAGGGAAAGCTCCACGAAAACGGGCAGTTCACATGTGGGTTTCTGTTCTGTCCGCAGACGCGGAAAACTGATGAGGTAGAACAGTGAAGCACTACGTAATCCGATGCGACTAGGATTCCAACACAGCTATTCCGCCTTGCCGAGCCGGTGCTACGCGCGGGTTAATCCGACGCCCGTCTCCGACCCGCAGGTCGTCATTTTCAACACACGCCTGGCCGAAGATCTTGGACTGGAACCGAACGTCGTCGAGCGTGAAGCGGCGGCCATCGTACGCAGGGCACCAGTTCGGTAGCTTCGTGCCGCGGCTAGGTGACGGGCGCGCTATCCTTCTCGGAGAACTCAAAGCGCGCGACGGTATTCTCCGCGACCTTCAGCTCAAGGGCGCAGGCCTCACGCCCTTTTCTCGCGATGGCGATGGTCGGGCGGCTCTAGGGCCGATGCTGCGGGAGTACCTCATTAGCGAGGCAATGCATGCACTTGGCGTCCCCACCACGCGATCGCTCGCCGTGGTCACAACCGGCGAGCGGGTGTTTCGCGAAGACGCGCTACCCGGTGCGGTGCTGACCCGCGTGGCCGCGAGTCACGTACGGGTCGGGACGTTTCAGTACTTTGCCGCCCGGGGCGACCAGGACGCCTTACGCGAACTGCTGGACTATGTAATCGCACGACACTACCCCGAGGCACGTGATGCCGACGTGCCCGCACTGGCAGTGCTCACCGCGGTCACGCAGCGCCAGGTTGCGCTCGTTGCGGACTGGATGCTGGTCGGTTTCATCCATGGCGTCATGAACACGGACAACATGGCGCTCTCGGGCGAAACAATCGACTATGGCCCGTGCGCGTTCATGGATAACTACGATCCGAACACCGTATTCAGCTCCATCGATCATAACGGGCGGTACGCTTATGCGAACCAGCCTGCGATCGCCCAGTGGAACCTGGCACGATTTGCGGAGACACTGCTGTTGTTCATCGACCCCGACCCCGAGAAAGCGGTGAGGCTCGCGACTGAAGTAGTTCAGTCCTTCATCGCGCGATTCGACGCGCGCATCCTCGAGGGAATGCGCCGCAAGATAGGCCTGTCATCGGCCATGGAAGGTGACGCCGATCTTATTAAGCGTCTACTCGCAACAATGCAGCATTCTCCCGCGGATTTCACGCTAACATTCCGCAGGCTTGCTCTCGCCGCGCAGGACCCCGGCGAACTACCAGAGCTGCGCGGGCTGTTTGCAGCGACCTCTGACATAGATGGATGGCTGCGGGATTGGCGGGAGCGCCTGGAGTGCGATCCGCGAACCATTACCGAACGAGTCGCGAGCATGCGTGCAGTAAATCCCGCCTTCGTTCCCCGCAATCACCGGGTGCAGGCCGCGCTGAGCGCAGCCGAGAGCGGTGATTACAGCCCCTTCCACCGGCTTCTCGGAATTCTCCAGCGTCCTTATGACGACCAGCCCGACGTGGGCGACGACAATCTGCCGCCCAAGCCGTCGGAACGTGTGCTTCAGACCTTCTGCGGAACTTGACAGACATATTTGCAATTCAACCGTCGCCGACGGGCCATCGGCCTGCTCACGTCTCGGGATCCGGCTCCAGGGAATTCGTACTGCTGCATTTGGGCGCGAGTGCTGAGCGCCACCCTCGCGCTTGGCATCCTTCACTGATCCTAAAGCCACAGGCCCGGAGACGATCGACGGCTTCACGACGGGAGGCGATGCCATCCTGGAGGACTTAGTGCGCTGACCGCGGGAGGCGACCGAGCGAGGCTGGCCCGTGAACACCGTCATTCGCGGTCGCTAACATCGCGTAGCGGGCACGGGATGCAGGCTTGCCACCCTTGCCCCTCACGGACTACAATTTGCAGTGCGTGCGGCGCGATCGGGGCCGCATTGATGCAACCCGCATTGCAGATCGGGCGCGCTCACCGGCAAGTACGCTCCCCGCACGGAAGTTAGAGGCCTCAATCGCCTCGGGTTCACGGATCAGGCGTGACGCGTC
The DNA here is from genome assembly GCA_005877705.1 of Gammaproteobacteria bacterium. GTDB lineage: Bacteria > Pseudomonadota > Gammaproteobacteria > Steroidobacterales > Steroidobacteraceae > 13-2-20CM-66-19. The sequence continues at coordinate 333 of VBNY01000447.1, read as the reverse complement.
TCGCGAGCCGAGGGGGTTCCTATCGCTTGTCGTGTTGCTTGAGAAAGGCGCCAAGTATGGCTAAGCCTGCATCACTCACCATACCCACCGAGCCAATTGGCAGTATCCCAAGGCCAGTCGATCTCATCGACAGAGTCGTAAGAGGCGACAGTGAGGATCCTGACATCGCTCCCCTCTATGAAGATGCGATTCGAGACACCATCGAACTGTTCGAAGCCACCGGCTCTCCGGTCGTTACGGACGGCGAACAGAGAAAGCATCACAATTTCGCGACGTACTGCGTCCACGGGCTTCCGAACATGGCCCCGGACGGTTTCCAGATCCCGTTCTCGG
>VBNY01000145.1 GCA_005877705.1 Gammaproteobacteria bacterium | reverse complement strand
TGCGAGTTGATGAGACTCGAAAGCCAGGAAGTACCGGAACGGGGGAAACCAATCACAAAGATCAATTGTGATATGTTGGAAATACGTTCCATAGCCTTCAGACCGCTATTCCAACGGGCCGCTGCTCGTTACGATCGTCGCACGTATGCGGCATCACGGGTGACACCGCAGTCCCGCGTTGCCACAGTCCGAACATCGTAAGGGCCCAGAAAAGCACGCTGTGGTCGCGCGCTCCGCTCAAATGCTCGTGCCACAACTCGCGGACCCGAGGTCCGTGGAGAACCTCCGTCAGCAGCTGCTTACTGCCGAATAGGATATCTTCGATGACTGGCCGCAGCTCGCCCCGCAACCATTGCGCCGCCGGGATGGAGAATCCACGTTTCGGAAGCTTGTGAACGTCGGCGGGGAGCCGCTGCGCGGCGAGCCGGCGCAAAGGCAGTTTGCCGAGTCTGCCGCGCACCTTGAGCCCGGGAGCCAGCCCGGCGGCAAATTCCAGGATGCGATGATCGAGTAGCGGTGCGCGAACCTCCAGCGAGTGGGCCATGCTCATCCGGTCCACTTTCACCAGCACATCATCGGTCATGTAGAAGTGAATGTCCGTGAACTGACCGCGGCCCAGAGCGTCCGGCGCGTCGTTGTGGACATAATACGGGGCCATCGCCTCCATCGGCGTGAATCCGCGTAACTCTTCGAGGAAATCGGGCGAGTAGAGCGTCTGTCTGGTGTCTGGCCGCAGCCATGCGAGATCGCGGTAAAAGGCTTCCGCATCACCCACCGCCAGGTTCTCGAATATCGTCTTGAGCCGTAGCGGCTTGGGCAATGCCGCCGATGCCGGCCAGAGCGCGCCGATTGCGCCGAACAGCGGCCCACGCACCATCGCGGGCAGCGCCCGGCGAGTCCGCGATTCCAGGACGTGCGGCACGTAGCGGAATGTGTATCCGCCGAATGCCTCGTCTCCCCCATCGCCAGAGAGCGCTACTGTCACCGAGCGCCGCGCCATCTCGCAGACATACCAGGTCGGCACGGCGCTCGAGTCGGCGAGCGGCTCGTCGAAGTGCCACGCGATGCGTTCGATGACTTCGGCAGCCTTGGGGGTGACGATGAGCTCGTGGTGGTCGGTACCGAGGTGCCGCGCGATCCGCCCTGCCACCGGCAGCTCGCTGTACTGCCGCTCGCTGAAGCCTATCGAATTGGTAATGACGGGTCGCCCCATCTGGCGTGCCATGGACGACACCACCAGCGACGAGTCAATCCCACCCGACAGAAACGCGCCGAGTGGAACCTCGCTCATCAGCCGGCACTTGACGGCCTCATCGAGCAAAGACTCGAATTCCTCCGTCGCCTGCTCCAGCGTCCGAGCGCTCTGCCTGGCGAAGCTCAGTGTCCAATAGCGCTGCTCGGTCTGTGTATCGGCCGTGATCAGCAGCCAATGTGCGGCGCCTGGCTTCCTCACTCCCTGATAGATGGTCCGCGGCGCCGGGATGTAGCCGAACGTCAGATAGCAATCCAGCGCCTCGGGGTCCACCGCTGTGGGACACAGACCTGCGGCGCGCAGCGCCTTCAGTTCGGAGGCAAATGCGATGCTCGAGCCGTTACGCCAGTAGTAGAGCGGCTTCTTGCCGACCCGGTCGCGCCCCAGGAATAGCCGTTTGTCGCGTGCATCCCAGATGGCGAAGGCGAACATTCCATTCAGCCTCGCGACGCACTGCTGGCCCCATTCGAGATATCCCCGCAGGATCACTTCCGTGTCCGAGTGTGTCTGGAAGCGATGACCACGCGATTCGAGCTCTGCGCGCACCTCGAGAAAGTTATAGATCTCCCCGTTGAATACGATCTGCACCCGGCCCTCGAGCGTGCTCATGGGCTGCTGGCCGCTGGACAGGTCGATGATCGCCAGGCGGCGATGACCCAAAGCCGCGCAGTCATCCACGAAGAATCCCTCCTCATCGGGACCGCGGTGTATCAGGGCATCGGCCATGCGCTTGACGCGCGCCGCAGCCTCGTCGCGGCGATGACCGTCAAAGTTGACGAAACCGGCGATTCCGCACATTTTCAGTCGACCTGCGCCGCGAGCCTGTCCCGGCTCAATTCGCGGATCACGTGGGCTGGATTCCCACCGATCAAGCACGCGTTCGGCATGTGCTTCGTCACGACCGCTCCGGCCGAGACGATACATCGGCTGCCCACGTCAGCCATGATGATCGCCCCCTCTCCGACCCACGTATTTGCTCCAATGGCCACACGATCGAAGCGCGTGACGTCGGCGAGTCGCCCCTCCTCGTCAAGGTGCTGTCGTCTGCCGCTCGGAATGCTCACTCGGCTCCCGATCATCACACCATCGCCGATGCGCGCGTGGCCGATGACGCAATACGCGCCCATGGACACTCGCGAACCGACAGCAGCGCCCCGGTGCGTGAACAACGACCCGAACCCGATGTGTGTCTGCCACGAACAGCGCTCCAGAGTCCCATAGTAGTACGCGCCGCGCAGGCAACTCCCCAGCAAACCCGGAAGGACAGCAAGCGCCTGGCTCGAAAGCAGGAACAGCGCTTCGCCGCGCGCCAGCTTCTCTTCCAGCCACGCAACGACGATGAGCGGAGCCGTGATGATCAGCGATAGCAGGAACACGCCGGCCTTGAGGCTTCTCCTCATTTGGTACCGTCCGCCACAACGAGTGAGCGGTAGAGTTGTCGATAACTCGAGATCATGTTGCCGAAGCCAAATCGCTCTGCGAATCGCTGCCGCCCGGCTGTCGAGAGTCTGTGGCGCAGCTGCGAATCGCCCGCAGCCTCGAGAATTGCCGCGGACAAGGCCTCCACCGCGCCCGACGGAATCACCCAGCCAGTCTGGCCCGCCACTACGATTTCGGGATTACCGCCCACCGCCGTCACTGCAACCGGAACACCAGCCGCAACTGCTTCGAGCAGGGCGATCGAGGTGCCTTCGCTCAAGCTCGCAAGGACAAACAAGTCCATGCATTGAACGAGTCTGCGCGCATCATTGCGAAAGCCGGTAAGACGCACGCGATCGCCGACACCGAGGCTGTCGATGAGGGCACGAACGGGCGCAAGCTGCTCACCATCGCCGATCAGCAAACCCCGAATCCTGGCGTTGCGCGCGGCTGATTGCGCGAGGCTCCTCACCAACATCGGCAGGTTCTTGATCGGATCGAATCGACCAACGGTTCCGACGACAAAATCGTCAGGCGCGAATCCCAGCTCCCGGCGAATTGCCACCCGCTCAGCATCCGGGAGGGGCGGTTCAGCGAGCACTCCGTTATGAATCACTTCGATGTGCGATGCCTCGAGCCCCTCGTAGCGCTGCAGACGTGCTTTGACGTCCTCGGAGACAGCCACAAAGTGGTGGGTAAGCCTTCTGAGCACCAGCCTACCGACCATCCGCCGGGTGAGGCTGTCTACCTCCGGAAAGAAACGTCCATGCTCTTCCAGCACCAGGCGCGGTTTCGAATAACTCAAGCGTGACAGGGCCGAATAGAACCACGCGGTGCACTGATGCGCATGAATGATCTCTGCATTACACGTGCGCAGCTCGTGTGCGAGTCTGAACGGGATGCGCAGATCGAGGCCTGGTTGGCGCCACAGGCATATCACCGGGATGCCCTGCTCGCGCAACTCGCCCGCCCAGAGACCGGGCTCGTCCAGACAGAAGACGTACACACGGAACTCGGCGGCAAATGCGAGACTCATCTGCACCACGAGCTTCTCGGTTCCTCCGGGATTGAGCGCGTTCACAACATATGCCAACGCCGGGAGGCTGCGACGCGAGGCTGCGCTGCGCGGCTCCACGCTCATGTTGGCTCAATACTGCAGATCATGGACGAGACGGCATGAGGAGCCGCCGGAACACGTGCAGCCTACCCGCAACCGCGTGAGCGAGCCGTACGACGAGAACCCGCAGCTTCGATCGAACTGTCGAGCGCAGCCTCTGCTTCTGAGACACAAAGTTGCCGGGTCGCCCGAACGAGTAATCGGGGCTGCTGATGTCGATGCCGGCTTGCGGATGGGCCTGGAAGAAGGCGTGGATGTGTCCGTAGACGCACAGAATGACCAGCGGGCGCGTCAGGAATGCCGTCCGAAAGCTCAGCACGTCGCGCAGACTTCGCTCGAAAAAGAAGCCCGCCCGCTCGTGTAAATCAGTGCGCTCCCGGGGCGGCGAATATTTGGCTGCAACATGCAACACGTGGCTCTTGCGCACGTCGTGAGCCGGCCAGGTCTCCGTAGGCAACTCCACTTTGTGCAACACGTCTTTGTACGGGACCTCGTGCTTCACCATCCAGCGCGCGTAGTGCAGCAGGCTCTCGCGAGCGTAATGGAACTCGTAGTCCGTCTCGCTCCACTCGAGCTTGAAATCGAGGTATTTGCCGAGGACCTGAAGGAACACCAGATACGACCACCGGTACTCCGGCTCTCCCAGGTCCAGAGCCTCTATATCGTCCGCAGGATGAATGCAGCGGCGTATCAACTCATCGGCTTTCTGTATGTAACGCCGATCGCGTGATAACTCGTAAGCATCCAGCAAGGCATTGATGGAATTGCCGGCACCGCGTCCGGGCTTGTGATAAGAGGGATCCGCGGTTTTGCTGGCGAGACCTGTCGGACCCGAGTCGATCAGACTCAGGATGTTGCGCGACCCATCGTCCATCGCAATGACCCAGTCGCCCAGCTGCCTGACGACGCTCGCCGCTTGCGGATCTCCGCTGAGATAGAAATAGAGCAGCAGTCCGCTCGTGTAATTGTGCTCGTTGCTGGGGCCACCCCCATAGGTACGACCACGCCCGTTGCGACGGCTGTAGGTGCGGTGCGTACAGGTGGCCGCCGGCTTATGGTGATCGGTGTGCCAGAACAGGCCGTGGTTGAATGCTGCCTTGTCCTGCTCGGTATGGTAGATGTCAATATCCACCGTGTGCCGTGCCGCGTCCTCGGCCAAGCGATGCCAGCGCGAATCTCCGGTTCGGAGAAAACTCACGAGCGCGCCGTAGATGAAGTCATACTGGTTGTTGTAGTGAGATACGAGCGGGCGGGGTCCTTTGTCCAGCACGGCTTCATGGTCAGCGTACAGGTCACCGAAGTTGCGCCAGCCGTACTCGTCTATCAGCTCACGCTTGGCCTCAAAGGAGTTGGACCCCTGCACGATCGCCTCGACGTAGCGCAGATATCCCTCGTTGCGATCGCGGCTTGCGGCGACGAAGGTTCCCATTACGGCTGAACTCTCCACCCAGGACGGATCGACCCAAGTGGCAAGCGGCTGCTGCAGCTCGGGAATCGAATTCGGCTGATCTGGAGGCAGGAATTCGAGTACCGCGGTGTGGCGCTTCTGCTCCCCGCCCTGCAGCGCGAACGGCGTCCGGCACTCCCCCGGGAACAGGCCGAAGCTCACGATGCCGTTCTCGAAGCGAAGCGCCTTGGGAAAGTTTTGCCAGAAATCCAGCGTAGTCCCTGCAATCGAGCCGCCGCGAGTGACGACGGTGGCGCATGGGCTCGCACGGTCGCCCTCGGCAATGATGGTCTGACCCATCGCGCCGGCACTCCTTACCTGGTAGCCGCGGAACATCACGGTTGATGATCCGTCCCCGTCGATGTGGTTGTCAGAATCCCAATTCTCGCCACCACTGGAATCCTGGTAAAGCGACCAGGCAACCGGCTCCTGGGTCCGAGTTCGCGCGCTGCTCTCCGCGTACCAGCGCAATTCGCGCACTGGGCCGACCGGCACCAGGCACAGTGACAGGTCTTCGAAAAGGACGGTGCCCCGATCGGCCAGATCCCACAGGCCACCGGGATGGGTGGCGGCCTGCGGATTATGAATGAGAAATTCGAGTCGCAGGCTGGTTGAGCCCGCAATGAATACGAGTCGCGCTTTGAACAGAAGCGGCAGCGCCCGGCCGGAGCAGCTGAAGCGTCCCTCGATTGCAATCGAGGCGCGAATCGCGCCTGACTCCTCAATGTAGGTGCGTTCCACGACCGGTGTGTGTTCGCGTCCAACGGCGTCGAGCAGGCGGATGTGCGCGCCGGCTTTGTCGAGCAGATTCACGCCGCCGATTCGTGCAGCCTCGAGGAGCGGCCCCCTCTCGCCGCCCAACTCGAAACGCGCGGCTCCCGTATCGATCCAAAGCTTTCCGCCGCGTTCCGCGATCTCGAGTACCGCAGCTTGCGCGCATCGACTGCGATCCGTCTCCTCCGGTGAACAGATAAAGAGAGCCGCCCGCTCGTGAGCGCCGAGAGTGGTTAGCGCATCGAGCAAAAGCCACTTGATGCTCTGGTCCGGCCATAGCGCGAGCGCTCGCGCCTGGTGCTCGAGTTGGCGGCCAGACTCATCGACCAAGACCACGCGCGAGGGCTCGCGCAGCAGGCCTCGCGCGAGAGGTATACCCAGCCGAAGCGCCTCGCGCTTTCGATCCAGCCCGGCGCGCTCCTCGACGAAAATTGGGATTCGGAACTCCTGCGGCATGGGACGGACCGCCTACGCCCCACCCAAAGCGGACCCGACCGGTGCCAGCGTGAGTGCGCCCGGATGGGCTGCAGCCGAGCTCGGGCCGGCATCACTGGCCGGAAATAGTTCCTGCAGCAGCCGCAGGTTTTCGCCCCAGGAGTGCCGCCTCTCGACGCAGACCCGGGCGTTGCGCCCGATCTGCTCCGCGCGCTGCCGGTCGCGCAGCAGCGCGACTGCCGCTGCGGCAAATTCGCCCTCCCCGTCAGCGACGACGAGATCTCGCTGCGGCTCTGCGCTGATGCCTTCAAAAGCCTCGCGCGTGGCGATCACGGCGCGGCCCATCGCCATGGCCTCGAGAATCTTGTTCTGGATGCCCCGAGCAATCCGCAGCGGCGCGATACAGACACTCGCAGCTGCAAGATAGTCGCGCACATCTTCTACAAATCCCGTGACGACCACCCCTGCGCGCCTGCCGAGGCGCCGCACATCCTTGGTCGGTCGGTTACCAACCACATAGAGTTGGACATCGGGTACGGCCGACTGAACCCTGGGAAGCACGCGGTCGACGAACCAGCGGATGCCATCCACGTTCGGGCGGTAGTCCATGGCACCAGTGAACACGAGAGTTGGTCCCGGCCGAGTTGCACGTCCGCTATAGTCAGGCGAGAAGAACTGAAGGTCCACTCCGTTCAACACAGCGGACAATTTGGCGGGACAAGTGCCGGCGGGGAAGTAGCGCTTTTCCTGCTCGCTTACCACGAGCACGTGGTCGAACTCACGCGCTATGCGCTGTTCGAAGGCTGCGAGATGGCGCGCCTCGTGGCGATAGATCCAGGCACTCCACGGCGGGGACTCGCGCGCGTATTGCGCCCACTTGAACGAGTCCACATCGATGAGATCCATTACCCTTGTTACGGAGCGCAGGCGCTCGGAATGCCGCGACCGAAACAGATACTCGGCCATTGGCGAGGAGCAGCAGAACACCGCTTCGATCCGTTCTGTTTCGATCAGATCGTCGAGCCGCCGCTGCAGTCGCCGCGAATAGAAACAGGTGACCGTAATGGAACGCGAGCCCAGCACGGCGGGCAGGGCGAGCGCCCTGCGCAGTCCGGGATGAATGCGTTCGAAAATGAGCCCGTGGACATATGAGCTCAGGTGCGCAACATGCGGTAGATCTCTCGGATCGTCGATGAGGCACCCGAGATAGATCTCGTGGCGCCGCGCTAGAAACTTCAGCACGTTCAAGGCTCTGATCTTCTCCCCCTTGTGCGGGGGGTAAGGCAGCCGGTGTGACAGGAACAGAACTCTCATACCGACTCATGAACCGCGTGTGCCGCCCCGCCAAGCCTTCATCGCACGCCGCACTGTCGATCGTTTGCCGGCGCGCTCTCCTCCTCGCGAGCCGGGATCTTCCATCTTTGGGGGAAATAGACGATCCCAAACCGGCTGTTCAAAGCGCGCGCAGTGCCGTACGCAGCCGACGGCTCAACATCAAGGAACACACGCACGTCTGCGTCCCATACTCTTGCCTCAGTGCTGCTGTTCACCGAGAAGGTGAGCCCGTAGCGCCCCGGAATGAGATTCAGCGCACCGATCTCGAGCTCGACGTAGCCCTCACCAGGTCCGATGGACGGAATTGTCAGATCGTGCAACCACGTGCTGGCCTCGGTGATCAGTGTTCCCATGCTGGTAAACAGGCGCACCGTGAAGCTCGGATGATGCACGTACCGCTCCGCCCGGTAATGCATCCTGACTACCAGTCCGTCGCCACTTTGGATGATGGGGGAGGCAGCGCCATCGGGATTGAGCAGCTCGACGGAGGTAAAGCGCACTTCGCCAGTGCCAGTCCTGCCTTCAACTTGAAGCTGCTGGCCGCTTTGCTCGTCGGAGGCGTAGCTGCCGAGATACCCCTTGATGACATCTTTGGCGTTTCCGTCCATGCGCAGCTGACCGCTGTCGATCCAAAGGGCGCGCGAACAGAGGTTCTCCACCGCGGCCATGTTGTGCGACACGAACAGCACGGTGCGGCCGCCGCTGCGCAGTCCCTCCATGGCGCTGATGCACTTCTTCTGGAATCCGGCATCCCCGACTGCGAGCACTTCATCGACGATGAGGATGTCAGGTTCCAGGTGGGCAGCCACCGCGAACCCAAGCCGCAGACGCATGCCGGAGGAGAAGCGCTTGATGGGCGTGTCGATGAACTGCGAGAGCCCGGAGAACTCCACGATCGCGTCGAAGTGCCGCTCGATGTCCCGCCGGCGCATGCCGAGAATCGAGCCGTTGAGGTAGATGTTTTCCCGCCCCGTCAGCTCCTCATGAAAACCGGTCCCGACCTCCAGGAGCGATGCGACTCGCCCGCGAACGCGAATGCTGCCCGAGGTGGGGTGTGTGATTCGCGACAGAATCTTGAGCAGGGTGCTCTTGCCCGCGCCGTTGCGCCCGATGATCCCGACGACCTGCCCCTCGGGAACCGCGAAGGAAATGTCGCGCAGAGCCCAGATAGTCTCGCGCTCTGGTCGAGCTCTGAAGGGACCCCGAAGCAGCCGAACCAGCTGCTCGCGCAGCTGACGGCTCCGTTCTTTGGCTCCTAGCAGGTAACTCTTGGAGAGCGACTGGATTTCGATGCTGTTGGCGGCACTCATACGCGTGGAGATCGATCAGATGATGTCCGCAAAGGCGCGCTCGGTCTTCTTGAAAAACACGAGTGCGGCAAAAAAGCCAAGGACAGTCGTGATCGCTGAGATGCCGAGGAGGTCCCACCGCATCGGTGCACTAGGCACGAGCGCGTGACGAAACGCTTCGATCAGTCCACCCGCGGGGTTCAGCGCGAGCAGACGCTGGAAACGCTCCGGCACCATGCTCGTCGGATAGATGACCGGTGTAACGAACAGCCACAGCTGGATAGCGAACGGAACGGC
>VBNY01000055.1:10556-11040 GCA_005877705.1 Gammaproteobacteria bacterium | reverse complement strand
CCCCACGAATATCGCCAGCGTCGACACCTGGGCGCGGTGTGCGGTCAGCAGCGGGCGCAGAACGTTCTCCACGATCCACATGAGCGCCGTCCAGATCGCCAGGAAGACTGCAGCTCCCCAGCGTCCGGCAAATGCCAGGTACAGCACGGCCGGAATCAGCACGATGGCCGCGCCGGCCGGCAGAAATGCCGCAATCGTCGCGAGCACCGCGAAGACCACCGGCGAGGGCAGGCCGGCGAGGGCGAATCCGACACCGACGAACAGGCCCTGAATGAGCGCTGTCGCCGTGAAGCCGAACACCACGGCGCGGGTGACGTCGCCAAGGTAGCTCAGCAGCTGCGCGCGCCTGGTGGGCTCCATCGGCACGAGGCGCGTCACGTGCGCGAGCATCGAGCGTCCGTCGCGCAGAAAGAAGAACAACAGGAACAGCATCATGACGAAGCCCACCAGCGTGCCGAAGATGCCGAGCGCGACGCCGCCGCCT
>VBNY01000055.1:0-10483 GCA_005877705.1 Gammaproteobacteria bacterium | reverse complement strand
CAACTCGGGATAGGGCAGCAGCGTGCGGCCGCTCAAATAGCCGATGAGGTTCGCGACTTGCCCGGCAAACACCACGCCCAGCACCGACAGCGGCGCGAGCACGAAGAAGGGTGTCAGGCCCGTAAGAATGCCGGCGGAAACCGCGGCGCGGCCCTTGAGCCCGCGGGCCAGCCGCTCGTGCAGCGGGTGCAGCAGGAATGCCAGCACTGCCGCCCAGCCGAGCGCGCCGCGCAGCGGCTTGAGGATCGCGAGCAACATGTAACCCAGCAGCGCCGCGGTCGCGATCAGAAAAATACGGCGATAGAACGAGGAATGCACTTCTTGAAGGTCTTAAGCACGCGCGCCGGCGGCGACGGCACTCAACAGACGGTGGATGGACTCGCCCAGCTCCTCGACCGTGGAGGGCTTCTGAATCAGCGCGCGCACGCCGAGTGAGTTCGCGCGCACCACGTCCTCGGGGCTGAGGCAGCCGCTGACCACGACGATCGGCGCATCGGCCGAGACGGAGAGCACCTGACGCGCGAAATCCATCCCGCTGGTGCCCGGCATCGTCAGATCCGTGAGCACCAGGGCAAACTGCTTCGGATTATTGCGGAACGCGGCCAGCGCCTGCGCCGCGTTGGTGAACCCGGTCGGCTTGTAGCCGAGCTGGCGCAGCATGCGCGTGACGAGAAACACCAGCGGCTCTTCGTCATCGAGGTAGAGGATGCGCTGTCCGTGCCCGCGTGCCGGCACGACCGCCGGGCTGCCATCGGTGCTCATATTTTTCCCGCTCCCTCTGCTGTCGCCACCGTCCTTGCTTGCAAAGCGCCAGGGCGCCCTTTGCCTTGAGTCGTCGCGCCCTAAGGCGAGCCCGCACCGGCGAACCGACTCACAAAGGCTTCGTCCGTGAGACTCCTCAGAAACGCCACGAGGTCCGTTCGCTGCCGCGCGGACAACGCCGCCCGCGGAAGCCGCGGATCGTATCTCGAGCCGCGACGACTCTGCGCATGTTCGCCCAGGCTGGAGTAGTAGTCGAGCACCGCTTCGAGAGTCGGAAACCGCCCGTCGTGCATGTAGGGCGCGGTGAGCGCGACATTGCGCAAGGTCGGCACGCGGATCGCTCGCTCGCTCGTGCCGTTGCTCGCGAAGCTCGGCTTCCCGGTCTCGCCCTGCGCATCGCGCCAGTTACCCGCGAAATTGAATCCGGAATGGCAGCCGGCGCAGCCCGCCTCGCGGGAGAAAAACACTGCCATGCCGCGCTTGGCCGCCTCCGGCAAGGCGGCGTGATCACCGTCGAACACGTAGCGGTCGAAAGCCGAGCGGCCGGAGATCAAGGTCCGCTCGAACGCCGCAATCGCCTTGACGAGGTGCTCGAATGTGACCGCAACGCCAGCGTGCGGAAAAGCTGCCGCAAAGTTTTCGCTGTAGGTTGGATCGGCCGCAAGCTGCGCGCACACGGACTGCTGGCGGCCGGCGAGTCCGAGCTCGACCGGATGATCATTCAGGAGCGGCTCGAGCATCTGCGCTTCGAGCGAGCGCACATCGAGTCGCGTCCATCCGAAGCTGATGTTGTAAGCGACGTTGACGAGCGCCATCGCGCTGTGGGGGAGCGCTGCGCCCGTCGCACCCACCGCAACGGCCCTGCCATCGGAGAAGGAGCGCGCCGGGTCGTGACAGCTCGCGCAGCTGCTGCGGCCGGTGACGGACAGGCGGCGCTCGAAGAACAGCCGCCGGCCGAGCGCGACCTTCGCCTCGGACATGGGGTTGTCCGCCGGCACGGCGGGTGTTGGAAACCCCCGCGGCAGTCGCCACACGTAGTCGGCATGTTGCGGCTCTTGCGCCAGCGCGCCGCCGAGCGCCAGTGCGCACCAGGCAAGGCATGCAACCTTCGCCACGAACGCCTGCCTCAAGGGGCGGCGTCAGTGCCAGCCCGCTGCCGAGCCCTCGCGCGTCAGCGCCGCGGTCTGCGAGGCTATCTGCGCGCGCTCCTGCACCCATTTGTCGAGTTCCTCGACGGTGGCCGGATCGGCGCCCGAAGCGGCCGCGCGCTGCGTGGCGACCCAGCTCTTGATCGCCGCCAGCAGCTTGTCCGCGAGCCCCCGGTTGGTCGCGAACAGATCGAGGTATGCCTGCTGCGCATCCGGAATACGGTTCAGCGCGAGGAACGCTTCCCCGCGGTACTCGAGCGCCTCGGGATAGCCGGGCTTGAGCGCCAGGGCGCGCTCGTAGGCGGCCAGCGCGGCCTCGTAGTTGCCGAGCTTGCGGCTCGTGTAGCCGACATAATTCCACGCTTCGTGCATGTTGGCATCGAGCTGCACCGCCTCCTGAAACTTCGCGAGCGAGGACGAGTACCGTGTGCGGGCCTCGTGCAGCGCCCGCTCTTTCTTGGCGGGATCGACGAGCTGCGCGGCGGAGTCCTGGAAGCGGTCCGCTTTGCGCACCTCGCGCACCCCGTCGTTGTACCGCTCCTTCGCCTTGTCCTGCGGAGACTCCTCGCGGCTGTTCGCTTGCGGCATCTCCATCGCACCGCCACCGTTCGCCCACGCGGCGGGCACGGCGCTCAGGAGCATGCAGGCCGATAAGACCTCGACACGGATGTGCATAATGCCTTCCTTTTCCCCGATTCAGCGGCTGCTGTGTGGCTATGCTGCGACTTAAGACAGCATACGGGCAACTGCCGCATTCGAGCGGCGCGTTCCGTTCCACAATCACCAGCGATTGCGCAACTCCCGCAGCTTCAAGAACACCGTCCTGGCATCGGGACGCTCTCCGACCTCCGGGAACGCCTCCCGCACGCGCGCCACGACCGTGGGGCTCTGAAGCCGCAGGAAGGTGTTGATGCGCTTCTCTTCGCCCAGCGTGGTGATGCGCGCTGCAGCCGGATCGTGATCGCGCGCGCTCGCCAGCAGCGCCGCCGCATCCGCGTTGTCCGGCTCGCGATCGAGAGTGAACTCCAGGTTGCGCGCCAGATATTCATGCCCTGGAAACACGCGCGTCTCATCGGGAAGGCGTGCGAGTTGGGTGACGAAGGTGTCGTAGAGCCGCTCCGGATGACCGCCATTGTGGCAATTCCCCGCGCCGGCATTGAAGAGGGTATCCCCGCAAAACAGCGCGGGTTGCGTCCCGCGGGCCAGTAAACAGATGTGGGCCATCGTGTGGCCGGGTGTGTCGAGGCACTCGAGCTCAACCGTCCGTCCGACGCGGATGCGGTCTCCCTTGCTCAAGCCGCGGTCGACACCGCCGATGCGCGCCGCGGCGTCGGCGTGCGCAAGAACGCGCGCGCCCGTAGCTCCCGCGAGACCTGAATTTCCTCCTGTATGGTCGCGGTGCTCGTGTGTGTTCAAGATCTGGGTGATCACCCATCCCCGGTTGCGCGCTGCATCGAGGCACAGTCGCCATTCGAGCGGGTCCACGGCCAAGGCCTCGCCGGTCTCGGGGCACGCGATGAGATAGTGAAAGTTGCGATAGCTGTTTGCCGACCAGATCCGCTCTATCAGCATGATCGGATTTTCCTTAAGCTGGGCCCGCGGCGTTGCTTTGCCGCAACGTACCCCGCAACGTAGCTCCGGTCCATAATGGCCTCATCGTCGGGCCCGGGCCAGAGCCAGGGAAGAAGCTCCTATGACGCACACGTTCTTGTTCGAGCCGGCGGTGTGGACCGCGGCCGGCACGTTTTGGCGCGAGGACGGCGAGCCGCTGGAGGCGACCGGCCGGACAGAGATCAGCCATCGCCCGGAATGCTGGCTGCTCTCGGGGACCCTGAAGGTGCTGGGGTCGCCCTCGTGCGAGTTCGTGAACGCGTACGCCATAGAGCCGCCGGGCCGTGAAGGGGCGAGCATGAAATGGACCTCCGAGAACGCCACGCTCGGCAAGCTTCACGGCACCTTTTCGGTCGTCGGTAACGCCATCCTGTCGGCTTACACGAGCGAGACGGCCGGCTATCACGGCGTGGAGCATCTGGGGCAGATCGATTCCGACACCTATCAGGCGACCGGGCTGCTGCTGCTGGAGGACCGGCGCCTGCTGTCGTGGCAGATGCTGTTGAAGCGCTAGCCGGCGCAAGGCACCAGGGGAAATAAAACGCATGCTCGAAGTGCGCAGGAGTCTCGATCGCGGCTACGCGGATCACGGCTGGCTCAAGACCTACCACACTTTCTCGTTCGCCGATTACTACGACCCGGTGTACGAGGAGTTCGGGCCGCTGCGGGTGATCAACGAGGATCGCGTCAAGGCGGGCAGAGGCTTCGGCACTCACGGCCATCGGGACATGGAGATCCTGACGGTCGTTCTCGAGGGGGAGCTCGAGCACAAGGACTCGCTCGGCAACGGCTCGATCATCCGGCCCGGCGACGTGCAGCGCATGAGCGCCGGCACCGGCGTCATGCACAGCGAGTCGAACCCTTCCCCTGCGCAGGACCTGCACCTGCTGCAGATCTGGATCAAGCCGAACGTCGCCGGTATCCCTCCCAGCTATGAGCAGAAGCATTTTGCGGACGCCGACAAGCGCGGCAAGCTGCGAATCATCGCCTCTGCCAGCGGCGAGGACGGCGCCGTCGTCATTCACCAGGACGCGCGCGTCTACAGCGGCCTGTTCAACGGGGCCGAGCGAGCTGAGTTCGAAGTGGCCAAGGGCAGGCGCGCTTACGCCCACGTGGCGCGCGGCTCGATCGCCGTGAACGAGACCCGCTTGAACGAGGGCGATGGGGTGAAGGTCACGAAGCCCGGCCGCATCGCGCTGCAGAGCGGTCGCGACGCCGAGGTCATCATGTTTGATCTGCCGTAGTCTATTGGCTGAAAGCGCCGCAGGCGACTTTCAGCCCATCAAATAATGGTCGAGCAGCAGCGCTGCGAACAGCCACATCAGATAGGTCACCGAGAACTTGAAGACCCGCATCGGTAGCTCTTGCCGCGCGGTGATCTTCAGAGCGAGCACGTAGTAAAGGAAGACGGCGTTCAGCACGAGCGCGGCACAGAGGTAGATCAGCCCGCTCATGCGCGTGAGAAATGGCATCAGCGTCACGACCACGAGCAGCACCGTATAGAGCAGCACGTGCAGCCGCGTGAAGTCGAGGCCGTGGGTTACCGGCAGCATCGGGATTCCCGCCAGCGCATACTCGTCGCGGCGCGCGATGGCCAGCGCCCAGAAATGAGGTGGTGTCCACGCAAAGATAATCAGGAACAGCAGCAGCGCGTTCGGGTCGATACTGTTGGTCACGGCCGCCCAGCCGAGTACCGGCGGAGCCGCCCCGGCGGCGCCACCGATCACAATGTTCTGCGGGGTCGCGCGCTTGAGCCATACGGTATAGATGACCGCGTAGCCAATCAGGGATACGAAGGTCAGCACCGCTGTCAGCAGATTCACCAGAAAAGCGAGGAGCGCCATCGCCACGACGCCGAGGGTCGCCGCGAACAGCAGCGCCTGGCGCTCCGTCAAGTGCCCGGCCGGCAGCGGCCGCGCCCGGGTCCGGGCCATCTGCTCGTCGATCCGGCGGTCAAGCACGTGATTGATCGTCGCCGCGCAGGCGGCGGCGAGGGCGATCCCCAGGTTGCCCCACACGAGCGCATCGAGCGGCGGCAGCCCGGGGCTTGCGAGCAGCGTGCCTACGATCGCCGTGAACGTGATCAGCGCGACGACCTTGGGCTTGGTCAGCTCGAGGTAGCGTCGCCAGATCGGTGGCGCGCGCGGTGCAAGTTCCGGTGTCGTCGCCACGGTATCAGTCGGAAAAGCGAGGGACAGAGGGTACGCAGCGTAACAGATCACAATGCCGTCACCGCAGGCGCGTCGTGCTGCGTACCAGCGCGAGGGTGGCCAGCAGCAGCAGCGCTGCACCGGCCGTGTGGGCGGTAGCCAGCAACAGGGGAAACGTCTCGAGCACCATCGAGACGGCGATCGCGAGTTGCAGCGCCAATGCCGCGAGCACGGCGTAGGCGCTGATCCGCACGCCGGACAGCGCCGGCCGGCCGATCACGAATAGCGCGGCAACGCCGAGCGCCATCGTCGTCACGACGGCGCCAAGCCGATGGGTCAGATGGATGGCGACGCGCGCCGGGTTGTCGAGCACACCGCCCTCGTAGTTGAGTGCGAGTCCGCGCCACAGAACGAAGGCGTCCCCGTAGTCGGTGTGTGGCCACCAGGCATTCTGACATCTGGGGAAGTCCGGACACGCCACGGCCGCGTAGTTGCTGCTCGTCCATCCGCCGAGTGCAATCTGCACGCCGAGTGCAGCGAGCCCCAGCAGCGCCAGCCGCAGCGCGATCCGCAGCGACGGGGTTGCGCCCCCGGCCAGCGCGGGTCGCCCGATGCTGTGCGTTCGGAGGCCGCCCCACGAATGTCGCGGCAATGACATCCACAGCCACCAGAGCAACCCGAGCGTCGTCATGCCGAACAGCAGATGCAAAGTGACGATCAGCGGCTTGAGCTGCCACGTCACGGTCAGCATCCCGAGAAGGCCCTGGAAGACGACGATCGCCAGCAGCGCGATCGCGTAAGCTGTGTTCACGAGCTTGGCGCGCCGGCAGCTGATCGCCAACGCGGCAATCACCACGATGATGAGCCCGAGCGTGCCCGCGGCGTAGCGGTGGATCATCTCGCGCCAGGCCTTGCCGACATCGAGCGGCTTGCTCGGAAAGGCGACGCGCACCGCGGCGCTCTGCTCGGCGCCGAGCGGCGTGAGGTGACCGTAGCAGCCGGGCCAGTCGGGGCAGCCGAGTCCCGCGTCGGTCAACCGCACATACGCGCCGAGCACGACGACACTGAAACACAACAGCACGCCCGCGAGTGCGAGGCCGCGGATCATAGTTTATTGGCTGAGGTGGCCTGCGGCCACCTCAGCAGGCCCACCCGGCGGCTGTTTACTACCCGCGGGGAAAAAGCGTGGTTTTTCCCCGCGAGGCATGCCGGTTCCACACGGACGGCGCATCATTCTCATCCTCAACCGATATGGGATAGCCGCAGGAGCTTTTGCAGATCCGCGAGCAGTCCCCGCGGATTCTGCCGCACATCGTAGCTCATGATCAGGTTGCCGAGCGGATCGACGACGAACAGCAGATGCTCGCGCCCGGCCGTGGGGAATTCGCGCCACAGCCGCACCGCCTCCGTGCCCGTCGCATCGAGCACAATGAGGCCGGCATGCTCCGGCCCGAGGAGCGCGCGCGGGCAGCACTCGGCCGTGACGAGAAAAACTCTGTCGACGCGTGTCATGTCGTTGTTGAGAGAAAGACGTGTCTGACGCATTACATACAGTGCGTGACGACACGACTCGTCGCAGCTTCCGGCGCCGACATAGACGAGCGACCATCGGTGCCGAAACGGAATGGCCGCGGCGGAGTCGGCGCGCATTTGCGTACCGGGTGCCGGGACGCTGACGCGCGGTAGCTGCACCGGGGGGAGCGGTCGCATCGGACTGATGAGCACGCCATGATTGACCCGTGCCGCGGGGCGCCATCCGCTCACGTAATACATCCAGAACGCGATCACGAGCGGCAGCAGGAACAGCGCAGCGAGAGCTGCCAGAGTGCACAGGTTGCGCGCCCGAAGCTCACGCGTCGTCGCGCTCATGCGTTGTCTCCGGGCCTGCGTACGCTCAAAACCACCCACAGCACGAGCGCCAGCGCCGCGAAACACCACCACTGGACCGCGTATGACCAGTGTCGTATCGGCTGCAGGCCGGGCGGACGCCAGTCGCGCACGTAGCCGTCCGGCTGCTGCGGGTCGAGAAGCAGGATTCGCGGCTCGAGCGGCCGGCCGATCGCTGCGCTCAGCTCGCCCATCGCCGGGTAGCTCGTTATCGGCAGCTCATCGACGCGCCCGCTCACCGTCACGACATCGTGCGCCTTCAGCGCGACGCCCGGCAGCCGATCGCGCAGCCCCGTGAAGGGCACCCAGCCGCGATCCACGAGCACGACGCGCCCGTCGGGGCGTTGCAGCGGCGTGAGCACTTCGTATCCGGCACGGCCCTCGTGCGTGCGGTTGTCCAGCAGGAACTGATGTGCCGAATCGAATCGTCCGAGCACACTCACCCGTTGGAATCGAGGCACCTCACCGACGCCGAGCGCATCAAGCGCGAGCACCTTCTCGGCTCCCCGCGCGAACTTGTCCCACTCGGCCTGGCGCGCGGTGCCGCGCTGCCACTGCCAGCGACCCAAGGCGACGAACGTCGCGCACAGCGCGAGCAGCAGGGCGGTCAGACCCCAAGTCGGGGTGAAAACTCGCGACCCAGGGCTGAAGCGTACGGGCACAGGATTGCTCCAAGCCCCGAAGGCTATAGACTGCTCGGCATCATGCGCACCGTCGTGCGGCTGCTGATATTTGCGGTGCTTGCGGCGATCGTCGTGAGTCTGGGCACGGCGTTATTCCATCTCTCGCGCGGCGGCGCGGTCGATTCGCGCAAGCTGGCGCGCGCGCTGACGATCCGCATCGCTCTGTCCGTGGCGCTGTTTGCGCTGCTGCTGATCGCCTGGTACCTGGGGCTCATCTCGCCCCACGAAGTGCAGCCGGCCGCGCCCGCCAGATGAGGCGAGTGCACTGCGCTCGCCCCATCAGAGCCAGTACACGAAGATGAACAAGCCGAGCCACACGACATCGACGAAGTGCCAGTACCATGCCACCGCCTCGAACGCGAAATGACGCCGGGGCGTGAAGTGCCCGCGCAGCACGCGCAGCCAGATCACCGACAGCATGATCGCGCCGACCGTGACGTGCAGACCGTGGAAGCCGGTCAGCATGAAGAACGTCGAGCCGTAAATGCCGGTTGACAGCCGCAGCCCGAGCTCCCTGTAGGCCTCGCCGTACTCGCGCGCCTGCAGGCCGACAAACGCGAAGCCCAGCAGGAACGTCACCGCCAGGAACACGGCCAGCTGGCCGCGTCTGCCCGCGCGCAGCGCGTGGTGGGCAAGCGTGACCGTGACTCCGCTGGTGAGCAGGATCGCGGTGTTCAGCGCGGGTATGCCGATGGCCGGGATCGTGCTGAACGTCGAGTCGGCGCGACCGCCGACGTGCGCCGGACCGCTGGTCGGCCACGTTCCCTCGAAGTCCGGCCACAGGATGAAGTTGGTGAACACCTTGACGCCCTGGCCGCCGAGCCAGGGCACCGACAGGACCCGGGCGTAGAACAGCGCGCCGAAGAAAGCGGCGAAGAACATGACCTCGGAGAAGATGAACCACATCATCCCCATGCGGAACGAACGGTCCACCTGCATGTTGTAGATGCCGTGCTGGTTCTCGTCGATGACCGTCGCAAACCACCCGAAGAACATGTACGCGAGCAGCACCCCTCCCGGGATGAACGACCATGCGCCCGCCCAGTCGTTGAGGAAGGCGACGGCCCCCGCCATCAGCGCGAAGAGCGCCACCGAACCGCGGATGGGCCAGGGGCTGCCGTGCGGAATGTAGTAGTGACTGCTGTCGTGAGCGGTTGCGTTTGCCATGTGTCAGATTTCCAGGAAGTGGTCCTTCAGCGCGCCGCCGTGACGCGCGAGGAGGCGTCATAGAAGGTGTAGGCCAGGGTGATCCGGTCCACGTGGCGCGGCAGAGCCGGATCGACGATGAAGCGCACGGGCATCGAGCGCTCCTCGTCCAGGTTGAAGTGCTGCGGCGAGAAGCAGAAGCACTCGGTCTTGTGGAAGTAGGCCGCCGCCATGGACGGGGCGATGTTGGGGACGGCTTGCGCGACGGTGTCGCGCCCGGTCAGGTTGTGCGCGACGAATTGCGCCGTGTACAGCTGGCCGGGGTGCACGTCGAGCGTGCGCCCGACGGGCCGGAAGTCCCAGCCCCCGGCGCTCGCGACGTTGGCCAGGAACTCGATCGTCACGGTGCGGCTCGCATCCGGGTGCTCCAAGGCGGCGACGCGCTGCAGCAGCTTCGACTGATCGCCGTAGCCGGTCACCGCGCACAGCACGTTGTACAGCGGCACGAGCGCGAAGCCGAACCCGAAGCTGCCGCAGGCGATGGCCAGCAGCTTCCAGGTCAGGGCGAGGTTGGCGCGTTGCGTGGCGCTCATCTGGAGCCGCGCACCAGCGTCATGATGATGAAGCCGAAATAGAACGCGAGCGGGATGAGCGCCACGAGCAGCGCGGTGCGTCGGACCCGCTTGCGTCGCTGCGCTTCATCGAGCCGCGTCAACAGGGGCAGCTCCACGGGTCTCAGTGCTCTGCGCCCCGGGCGATGACCGCATCCGACGGCGGCGTCTGCCAGGAGTGATACGGCGGCGGCGACGGCAGCTCCCACTCGAGTCCGTGCGCGCCTTCCCAGGCCTTTTTGCCGACTCGCTCACCCGACTTCACGCACTTCCAGATGAGGTAGGGGAACAGCAGCTGCGACAGGCCGAAGCCGAAGCCGCCGAGCGAGGAGACCATGTTCCAGTCGGTGAACTGCGTGGCGTAGTCCGGGATGCGGCGCGGCATGCCGGCGAGCCCCAGGAAGTGCTGCGGGAAGAACAGCACGTTCACGAAGATGGCGGACAGCCAGAAGTGCCAGGTGGCGAGCCGCAGGTCGTACATGTTG
>VBNY01000449.1 GCA_005877705.1 Gammaproteobacteria bacterium | reverse complement strand
CGGCGACAGCGGCTCGCAGGCTCCCGATCTGAAGCTGATCGACATCGAGCACATCGAGGTGTTGAAAGGGCCCCAGGGCACGACGTTCGGCGCCAACTCCCAGACGGGCGCGGTGCGCTTCATCTCCAATAAGCCCAACCTCGATGAAGTGAGCGGCTCCGTGCAGGTCGGCGCCGACTATATGCCGGATGGCAATCCGGGCACGGATACCGCTGGCATTTTCAATCTACCGTTGATCAACGGCGTGCTCGGCGTGCGTGCCGTGGCGTACTACGACCACCAGGGCGGGTACATCGACAACGTGCGCCTGGGGATGAACGACATCAACTGGAACAACACCACCGGCGGGCGCATCCTGCTGCGTTACCAGCCGACCGATGCGACGACCATCGATGCGGCGATCTGGCTGCAGGACCGCCAGACCGGCGGCGCCAACGGGTATTACCCGTTCGATTCGTTCCACGTGCGGAACAACACTCCGTCGGATCAGGGCTATCGTGACCACCTGCCCGCATTCGCTTTTTTCAACACCGGCACGTTCAACAACGGCGACTACGTACAGACGCCGAATCCGGACAAGCAGCAGATCTACAGCCTGAACCTGACCCAGGGCTTCAGCTGGTCGTCGCTGACGGCTGCGACCTCCATGTACAAGCGCAACTTCGGGTACTTCCGCGACAATACCTGGCCGGTCATTTCGCTCGGCGTGGGTCCCCCGGGCGCGACCGTCTGCTACAAGAGCGCGACGGCGAACCAGCCTTGCCTGCGCCCGCATCTGTTTCCCGAGCTGACGAACCAGTCGCAGGACATCACGCAGAAGACGGTGGAAATGCGCCTGAACTCCGTCGGTAGCGGCGACTGGCAGTGGCTCGCCGGTGTGTTCTACCGCGACCGCGAGTCCGGCTTCCAGAGCGTTTCACCGATCGTCGATCCGGATACCGGACTGCCATTTCCGGTTACCGGCCCCCCGACCGGGTACTCCACCGCCGTGGGCGCCGGCATCGTCGGTTGCCAGCCTTGCGCGCTCGCCCGCTACAACACGCGCACCATCGAGGAGTCGGCGGAGTTCGGCGAACTGACGTACAAACTGTTCCACAAGATCGAGCTCATGGTGGGCCTGCGTGAATTCGAGGCCCGGCAGAGCGACAGTGGCTTCTATCTGTTCCAGTTCCCGCTGCTGGGCACCTCGCTGCCGCCGCCGACCCCGAGCTCGTTCAAGGAGAACAAGCTCATCAAGAAATATCAGATCTCCTACAAGCCGCTCGAGGACCTGACGGTGTACGCGCTGGCATCGCAGGGATACCGCCTCGGCGGCACCAACCAGTCGACTTTCGTGCAGGTTCCGAAGGGGTACGGCGCCGACTCGCTGTGGAACTACGAGCTCGGGATGAAGTCCTCGTGGTTCGAGCGTCGCCTCACGGTCAACGTCTCGGCGTTCGACATCGACTGGGACAACATCCAGGTATCGGGGCGAGACCCGACCGGCTCGTTCGGGTTCATCTCCAACGCCGGCACGGCCCGCGTCACGGGCCTGGAGTTCGAGAGCTACTACCACCCCGTCCGCGGCCTGGATTTCTCCGCCGGCTTTGAGTACCTGCCCGAGCGTCAGTTGACCCAGAACCAGGTCAACGCCCAGGTGGTCGCGCCCGGCAAGAAGGGCGACAAGCTGCCGCGCATTCCGGAGCTCACCGCCGATCTCTCGGCGCAGTACGAGCATAGCCTCGCGGCGGTGCCGGATTGGTCGGCCTTCATTCGTGGTGACTGGGCGTACCACGGCTCATCGGCCACGGACTTCGAGCCCAGCTCGGCGGCGTATCGCACGCAGCACGCGTATCAAATCACCAACTTCCGGGTGGGTGCGACGAATGAGAGGACCGGCTACAACCTCGCGTTCTATGTGAGCAACGCGTTCGACGTTCACGGCGATGTCTATCTCCTGGCCGCTACGGCCACACCGACGGTCAAGTACACCAACCAGCCGCGGACCATCGGGTTCGATGTGACGAAGAAGTTCTGACAGTCGGTAGCGGACTACTCAAAAGCCCGACGCTGCTCGAGCGGTTGGTAGCGGCCGAGGCCGAGCGCGCGCGACTCGTGAAGGAGGACGAGGGCGGCAGCGCGCGCAGCGGGAAGGTCGTGCGCTTCTTGCCGGACCTGTCGGCGCGATACCTGCGGATCGTGAGTGAGATGGAGCGCGTTGCACCCGGGCGCGTAGCGATGCAAAACGTTGCAAATGGTAGCGGGGGCGCGCTTTGGAGCCATTCAAGAGGTGTAGTGTGCTTGAGTGATGCCCGCAGAGGACGGGCGAACGCCTTTAAGGAGGTCCGTCGGATACCTCCCATGTGCGCCAACCGACAGCCGCTCACGCGAGACAACGTTCACATAGCCAAGGGCGAGAACCGCTGGCGTTGTCGGCAGTGTGGTCGCGAACGCGCTGCCGCATTTCGGGGTCGGCAGAAACCGGCGGCCTGAATCTTTCTCCCTAACGAAGCGGGTGAGCCAGTCAAGTACGGATGCCCATTCATGGCACCGAGGAAATCGCCGCAACTCATGTGTTGCACGCTGGGATTTCTGGATGAACCACTACAACACCGTGCAACGAAGC
>VBNY01000054.1:9542-15909 GCA_005877705.1 Gammaproteobacteria bacterium | reverse complement strand
GCCTACGCCGAGATGCTCGAGGCGGGCTTTACCCAAGTCGGGGAATTCCATTACCTCCACCAGGACCGAGGCGGCGTCGCGATCGACGATCCCGCAGAGCTCGCCGGACGAGTCGTGGCGGCCGCCGCGCACACAGCGATTGGACTTACGCTGCTGCCGGTGTTTTACGCGCACAGCGGCTTTGGCGGCGGGGAGCCGACCGCGCGCCAGCGCCGCTTCGTCAATGATCCGCAAGGCTTCTCGCGCATCGTCGAGGCGAGTCGCAAAGCGGTGCGCTCGCTCGACGGCGCAACCGTCGGCGTAGCTCCTCACAGCCTGCGCGCCGTTACCCCGGAAGAGCTCGACGCAGTCGCGCAGCTCGCCCACGGCAGCGTCATTCACATCCATATTGCCGAGCAGACAAAGGAGGTCGAGGACTGCATCGCCTGGTGCGGCCGCCGCCCGGTCGAGTGGCTGCTCGAGGCGCAGCCGCTCGATGAGCGCTGGTGCCTGGTTCATGCCACCCATGTCACGGAGACGGAGGTGCGGGGGATGGCGGCGAGCGGCGCCGTCGTCGGCCTGTGCCCGATAACGGAGTCGAGCCTTGGAGATGGCATCTTTCCGGCCGCGGCGTTCCTCGCGCATGGCGGTCGATTTGGCGTTGGCAGCGACTCGAACATCCTGCTGGATGCAGCCGAGGAGCTGCGCACGCTGGAATACTCGCAACGGCTCGCGCACCGCGCGCGCAATGTATTGGTGCCAACGCATGACCGCTCGACGGGCCGCAGCCTGTACGAGGGTGCCTTGCGCGGTGGCGCCCAGGCGCTGTTCCCCGGCGCCGGCCGGGAAGCGGTGGGCCTGAAGGCCGGGGCGTCCCTGGACATCGTCAGCCTTGCGCCGGATCATCCGGCGCTGATTGAACGCCGCGAAGACGAGATCCTGGACAGCTGGATCTTCGCCGGGGGACGCGGCGTGGTCGACTGCGTCTGGCGCGCCGGCGTGAAGCTCGTTACCAATGGCTGCCACGCTCGGCGCGATGCGATCGTGGCCCGTTACCGCCGTGCTCTGAAGACCTTGCTCGCATAAGATTAAACAAGATCAAGATGAGGAGGCGCGGATTCCTATGAAGAACAACATCTGGGGTGTCGTGCTCGCCGTGGTAGGTGCCGTTGCGCTCGGCGGGATTGCGCTGTACCGGCAAGAGCCGATCAATGCGCTGTGGATCGTAACGGCTGCGGTCTGCATCTATCTCCTGGGATACCGCTTCTACGCGGCCTGGATCGCGGCGCGGGTCCTGTCGGTGGATCGTTCGCGCGCGACCCCGGCGGAGCGGCACGACAATGGCCGCGACTTCGTTCCCACCCGCCGCTGGATCGTCTTCGGTCATCACTTCGCGGCCATTGCCGGGCCCGGGCCCCTGGTCGGCCCGACTCTCGCCGCGCAGTTCGGCTATCTCCCCGGAACGCTGTGGATCCTGGTCGGTGCGGTGGTCGGCGGGTGCGTCCAGGACATGACGATCCTGCTGCTGTCCACGCGGCGTGACGGGCGCAGCCTCGGCCAGATGGCGCGCGATGAGCTCGGGCCTTTTGGAGGTTTCGCGGCCCTGATCGGCACGCTGCTCATCATGATCATCTTGATCGCCGTGCTCGGACTCGTGGTCGTCAACGCGATGAAACACAGCCCCTGGGGCACCTCCACGGTTTTCGCGACGATCCCGGTCGCGATCCTCGTGGGCTTTTATCTACGCACGTGGCGTCCGGGCCGGGTGCTCGAGGCATCGCTGCTCGGTGTGGTGCTCGTGCTGCTGGGAGTGCTCGGAGGCGGGTGGGTGGATCATCAGCCGGCGCTGCGCGCCTGGTTCGACTACGAGGGCGTGCCGCTGGCGGGATTCGTCATTCTCTACGGCTGGTTGGCCGCAATCCTGCCTGTGTGGCTGCTGCTCGCGCCGCGCGACTACCTGTCTACGTTCCTGAAGCTCGGCACCGTGGTGTTGCTGGCCATCGCGCTCGTGCTGACGCATCCGCAGATCAAGATGCCCGCCCTCACGCAGTTCATCGACGGCACCGGCCCGCTGTTCGGCGGCAAGGTGTTTCCGTTCGTGTTCATCACGATCGCCTGCGGCGCCATCTCCGGTTTCCACCTTGATCGGATACGGCAGCATGGCGCTCGAGTCCTTCGTGGCCATCATGGCGATGATCGCCGCCACACTGCTCGATCCGGGCGTCTACTTCGCCATCAACACCGGGGCCGGAATCGTCGGCAGCACGCCCGAGGCGGCCGTCCAGACCATCACGGGTTGGGGCTTCCCTGTCACCGCCCAGCAGATGCAGAGCCTCGCCCAGGAGATGGGCGAGCGCACGCTGTTTGCACGAACAGGCGGCGCGCCGTCGCTGGCAGTAGGCATGGCAAGCATCTTCGGCAACTCGTTCGGGCGCGGGCTGCTCGCCGTGTGGTATCACTTCGCGATCATGTTCGAAGCGGTGTTCATCCTGACGACACTCGATGCCGGCACGCGCGTCGGCCGGTTCATGCTGCAGGACCTGATCGGTCAAGTGTGGAAGCCGTTCGGACGCACCTCGTGGTACCCGTCGGTGCTCACCGCGAGCACGCTGGTGGTCGCCGCCTGGGGCTACTTTCTGTACATCGGTGTGATCGACCCGAACGGCGGCGTGAATATCCTCTGGCCGCTGTTCGGGATCGCCAATCAGATGCTGGCGGCGATCGCCCTGTCGGTCGCGACCGGTATTCTCATCAAGTCGGGCAAGGCGCGCTACGCGTTCGTAACGTTGGCTCCCCTCGCCTGGCTCGCGCTCATCACGACGACAGCCGCGTGGCAGAAGATCGTGAGCACCGACGTCCGTATCGGGTTCTTTGCCGCGGCCAACGACCTGGCGGCCAAGCTCGCCGCGGGGACGCTGCCGGCGGCGCGCGCGGCGGTTGCGCCCCAACTCATCTTCAATCAGCGTCTCGATGGCTGGCTCACCGTGCTATTCACGGCCATCGTGTGGTTTGTGATCATCGACATGCTCCGGATGTGGGCGCGGCGCGCGCGCGGCTTGCCAGTGATGCGAAGCTCTGAAGCCCCTTACCAACTCACCCGGCTGCAGGGCCTGCCTCAGGGGAGCCGCGCGTGAAAGGCGGGCGTGCCACCGCCTTGCGCCTCGTACGCTGGCTGGGCGCGGCTTGGGGTTGGCTGCGGGCCGTATCGGGAGATGATGCCTACGAGCGCTATCTGGCTCATCATGTCCGCGAGCACGCGGGACGGCCGCTCCTCGGCCGGCGCGCTTTCTACCGGGAGAGCCAGCAGCGCAAGTGGAGCGGAGTGAGCCGCTGCTGCTGAATGCACCGCGGGCGATTCCCTGCTCAACCGGCATGCCGCTCGCGGGAAAAAACCACGCTTTTTTCCCGCGAGATCGAAACAGCCAGTGGGCTGGCTGCTGAAAGGGCCGCCAGGCCACTTTCAGCCAATAAACTAATGTACCCGCATGTTCCGGATCAGACGCCGGTCGATGTACATGCGCGCATCGAGCACCAGGCGGTCCTGCGCCTGCTGCAGCTGGTGCAGAAAAAACATGACCAGGATGCAGCAGACGAGCGCGGTGAGAGTCGCGTTGAAGGTGATACCCAGGCCGAGCGTGACCCCGGAAATGTCGCCGTGCAGCGCGCCCTGCGCCTCCTGGAGCGCACGGCCGATACCGCGAACCGTGCCGACGAACCCCACAGCCGGAATGGCCCAGGCCGTGAAGCGCACCATCGACAGCTGCGCATCCAACCGGTCGAGCTCGTTTTCGCATTCCGCCCGCACGGCCTCGGCCGCATCCTGAACGCTGCGCGTCGCGCCGAAGCGGTTCAGCGCCACCATCAGTGCGCGCGGCAGCAGCATCTCCTGCTCCTCGCGCGGCAGACTCTCGATCGGCCGCCCGTAGGCGCGCGCGTCATCCGGGAGTACGACGTGACCCTCGCCGAGCTCGATGTAGTCCTTCTCGAGGAGGCGCCGGTTGCGCGCGACGGCGCCCGCCTGGTAGCCGATCAGGCACAGCGCCCAGGTCGCCAGAATCAGTGCGGTCTCCTGCTCGTAGTCCTTGAGGATGATGAACACGGAGCGCAGGTTGTGAGTGATGGGTTGCCCCGGTCTCAGCTGCTCCTGGGGAACGGCGGGTTCCGCGAGGATCGCGGCGGCGCGCGGCCGGATGACCGTGGCGTAGATGGTCTGGACCAGGATCGCGCTGACGAGCAGTGCGCCTATGCTGAAGAGCGCCTCGCGGCCGAAGCCCACCACGCGCATGAAATCGGCACCCCTTGCTTCGGGCTTGGCTTCCCGCACAGCTTTGGTCAGTGGCGCACTCAAAGGTTCCTCCGTTTTTGCGCGCGGCCGGGCCGCCACTAGGCTACCGTCTCGGGGACAGCCGCCGAAAGGGACCCATGCAGACACTCGCCGACCGCCTCAGATCCCGCGAGTTCGTCGTCACGACGGAGCTTACTCCACCCAAGGGCCTCGACCTCTCCGAGCTGTTCGCCAAGGCGCAGGCGCTCAAGGATTGCGTGGACGGCTTCAACCTCACCGAATCGCCGCGGGCGCGCATGACGATCGAGCCGAAGGCCGTGGCGCACCTGCTGCTCGATCGGGGCCTCGAGCCGATCGTGCAGGTCACGGCGCGCGACCGCAACCGCATCGCGCTGCAGGCGGATCTGCTCGGCGCCGCCGCGCTCGGCATCCGCAACTTCGTGTTCATGGCGGGGGACCCGCCGAGCAGCGGCGATCACCCGGACGCGAAGCCGGTGTTCGACCTGAACACGAACGAGATGCTGCGCGCGGCCGCCGGGCTCGCACGGGGGCGCGATCTTGCGGGCAACGAGTTGCGCGGGGCGCCTCAACTGTTCCTGGGCGCAACCGCCAACCCCGGCGCCGAGGACCTGTCTGCGGAGGCGGTCAACACGCGCCGCAAGATCGAGGCGGGCGCGCAGTTCCTGCAGACCCAGGCGCTCTACGACGCCGGCACCCTCGAGAGGTTTCTCGAAGCGGTGAAGCCGGACGGTGTGGCCGTGCTCGCGGGCATCATCCCGCTGAAGTCGGCGAAGATGGCGGCGTGGCTCAACACCAACGTGCCCGGCATCCGTGTGCCCGATGCGCTCATGCGAGCAATGCAAGGCGTTGCGGACACCGAGGCCGAAACGCAGACGGGGATCGACATCGCCGCGCAAACAATTCGCGACGTGCGACAGCTGTGCGCGGGTGTACACATCATGGCTCTGGGGTTGGAAAGCGAGATTCCGGCGATCCTCGCGGCGGCCGGCGTGCGCGGGGCCGGCATGCGGGGCGCGCGGACACCTTGAGACCTCCGCCGGGCTTCGCTCCGCAGCCCTCTGGAAATGCTAGCATTCGCGTTTTTAGGCGCCTGCAGTCGAGCGGGGGACTGGGCCCCCGGAGAGGCATGGCCCAAGCTGCGCGGCCGCCTAGGGCTTACCGGGCCGAAGGACGCAAATGGCACTGAAAGTGATGATTCTCGGCGCGAACGGCTTCATCGGCAGCGCGCTCACCAATGCGATTCTGCGCACCCGCGACTGGGAGGTCTACGCGATGGACCTCGCCGACAACAAGCTCGCGGATCTGCCGCAGACCCAACGCTGCCACTTCGTCGAAGGCGACATCACGATCAACAGGGAATGGGTCGAGTACCACGTCAAGAAATGCGATGTCGTGGTGCCGCTCGTCGCCATCGCGAACCCCGCGCAATACGTCACGCAGCCGCTGCGGGTCTTCGAGCTCGACTTCGAAGCCAACCTCACAGTCGTGCGCCAGTGCGTGAAGTACAACAAGCGTCTGATCTTCCCCTCGACCTCCGAGGTGTACGGCATGGCGCCGGATGCCGTGCTCGATGAGGAGACCAGCCCTCTGGTCTATGGCCCGATCAACAAGCAGCGCTGGATCTACGCGGCCTCCAAGCAACTCCTCGACCGCGTCATCTACGCGTACGGGGTCCGCGACAACCTCGACTACACGCTGTTCAGGCCTTTCAACTTCATCGGTCCGAACCTCGACAACGTCGAGGAGCCCAAGGAAGGCAGCTCGCGGGTGTTCACGCAGTTCCTGTCGAACGTGCTCTACCGGCGGCCGATCAAGCTCGTCGACGGCGGGCGCCAGAAGCGCTCCTTCACCTTCATCGACGATGCGGTCGAGTGCCTGCTCACCATCCTCGCGAACCCGGACGGGTGCGCATCGAGGCGCATCTTCAACATCGGCAATCCGCACAACTGCGTGTCGATGCGCGATCTCGCGCAGCGCACGATCGCCATCGCCCAGGAGTTTCCGGTGCTGCGCGAGAACGCCAAGGCCACCGAGATCGTCGACGTGTCCGCCGGCGAGTACTACGGCAAGTACTATCAGGAC
>VBNY01000054.1:0-9516 GCA_005877705.1 Gammaproteobacteria bacterium | reverse complement strand
GCGCCGAAAACCGATCTCGACACCGCCATCCGCAAGACCATCGACTACTACGTGAAGCAGGAAAACTTCAGCGCCAAGGCCGCGGCGGCGGCGATGTCGAGCACGTAAGTCTTCGTGGGGCCCGCAAGTCGACGGCCAACCACGGTCATGGCCACCGGGGCCGAGCAGGAGGTGCGCGCGCGCGGACTCGGCTGGCCGCTCTGGCTCGCTCTCGCGGCGGTCTGGTTCGCGACCGTGCAGGTGCGTCCGATGCTCGACCCGGATGAGGGCCGCTACGCCGAGATCCCGCGCGAGATCGTGGCGAGCGGCGACTGGATCACGCCGCGACTCGATGGGCTCAAGTATTTCGAGAAACCGCCGCTGCAGTACTGGGCGACGGCCGCCGTGTACTCGGTGTTGGGCCCGAGCGAGTGGAGCTCGCGGCTGTGGGCGGTAGGGCTGGCGTTCGCGTGCCTGCCGATGGTCTGCGGATGGACCGAGCGTCTGTATGGGAAGGGCGCAGGTCTCGCCGCCATGGCCACACTCGCGACGAGTCCGTTCTTTGCGATCGTAGGCCACCTCAATCTGCTCGACTCCGGGTTTACGTTCTGGCTCACCGGATGCGTCTTCGCGTTCACGCTTGCGCAGTGCTCCGTGGCTGGCGGCGGCGCTGGCGGTCCTGAGCAAGGGTATCGTGGTTGCCGTGCTCACCGGCGCCGCGCTCGTCGCCTACACGCTCCTCGAGCGTGATGCTCGCCCATGGCGGCGCTTGCACTGGAGCTTGGGACTGCCGCTGTTCCTGCTGGTGGCGGCGCCTTGGTTCATTGCGGTCTCGGTGCGCAACCCGGACTTTGCCGCGTTCTTCTTCGTGCATGAGCACTTCACGCGGTTCCTGACAACGGTGCACCAGCGCGTGGAGCCATGGTGGTTCTTCCTCCCGCTGCTCCTCCTTGGCGTGCTGCCCTGGCTGACTCCACTCATCGGCGCGTGCCGCCGGGCATGGCGGGACGCGGCGCCGGTGACCCCGCCGTTCAAGCCCCTCAAATTCCTGTTAATCTTCGCCGCGGTCACGCTCGGGTTCTTTTCAGCGTCGGGATCCAAACTCGCTCCGTACATTCTGCCGATGCTGCCTCCACTAGCTGCGATCACCGCTGTGCACGTTGCCGACCAGGCGGCTTTCATCCGCGGCGCTGCGCGCCTCGGCGGCGCCGCGATAGCGTTCTTCGGCATCGGGCTGTTGATTTATTCGGCGCGGCGCAACAGCTACATTCCGCAAGAGGCCATCGCCTGGGCGCTCGCCGCCGCCAGTGCTGGCGTCGTGGCCGTGCTCATCACATGGAGGCGGCAAGCGGCGGGGGCTCGTGGCGCGGTGCTCGTGACGGCCGCCGCTGCGATATTTGCCTGGCAATGTTTGTTGTGCGAGTACGCCGTGATTCCGCCGTCCCGCTCGGCCAGGGATCTGGTCGCGGCCGCCAGGCCGAGCATCCGAGCGCAGACGACTCTGTTCAGCGTAGGGCAGTACCGGGAGACCGTATCACCTTACCTGCAGCGAACCCTGACGCTCGTCGGGTACGAGGGCGAGCTGCAGTTCGGCCTGCGGGAGGAGCCGGGCAGACAGACGGTGACCCCCGCCGAGTTCGTGGCGCGCTGGGCCGCGAGCACGGACGCTGTTGCCTTCTTCGAGCCGCGGGTGTGGCAGTCCTACCAG
The DNA here is from genome assembly GCA_005877705.1 of Gammaproteobacteria bacterium. Classification (GTDB taxonomy): domain Bacteria; phylum Pseudomonadota; class Gammaproteobacteria; order Steroidobacterales; family Steroidobacteraceae; genus 13-2-20CM-66-19. The sequence continues at coordinate 7,829 of VBNY01000054.1, read as the reverse complement.
GGCCGCGGGCTGCCGGGGCGGGTCATTGCCGCCGACAGCTACACCATCGCCGTGAGTCGCCTGTGAAGCTCGCGGATTTCGCCGTGCTGTCGTGCGGAGTGCTGCTGAATGCGCTGGCGCAGTTAGGCCTCAAGGCCGCCACCCAGGTAAGCGGACCCCTGGTGGCCTCCGACGCTCATGTGCTGCGCCGAGCGCTCGACCTGCTGGTTGTTCCGTCGCTATGGTATGCGCTCGGTGCCTATGGGCTGAGTGTCGTCGTCTGGCTGGTCGGACTGTCACGGGTGCCGGTGAGTCAGGCTTACCCGCTGCTGTCGCTAGGCTATGTGCTGAACATCGGACTCGCGTGGTGGCTGCTCGGTGAAGCGCCGAACGCGCAGCGCGTCGTGGGCATCGGTGTCATCGTGTTGGGCGTGTGGCTCGTGGCGCGCTCCTGAGAGGTTTCCGGAAACTGCATGAAAACACTGCTGCCCTTCACCCGTCCGACGATCGACGAGGAGACGATTCAGGCCGTGGCCGAGGTGCTGCGCTCCGGCTGGCTCGCGAGCGGGCCGAAGGTCGCCGAGCTGGAGGCGGCGCTGTCGCGCTACCTGGGCGGCCGGCCGGTGCGCACCCAGACCTCCGCGACTGCCGGGCTCGAGATGGCGCTGCGCGCCTGTGGGATCGGCGAGGGCGATGAGGTCATCACGCCGGCCCTGAGCTTCGTGGCCACCGCGAACGTCATCGTGCGGGTGGGTGCACGCCCGGTGTTCGTGGATGTGGGACTCGACTCGCGCAACATCGATCTCGATCAGGCCGAAGCCGCCATCACAGCGCGCACGCGCGCGATCCTGCCGGTGCATTTCGCAGGGTTGCCCGTCGACATGGACCGGCTTTACGCGCTCGCCGGCCGGCACGAGCTGCGGGTCATCGAGGATGCGGCGCACGCGATCGGCTCCGCCTGGGGCGGCCGCCGCATCGGCAGCTTCGGCGACCTGGTCTGCTTCAGCTTCCACCCCAACAAGAACATCACGACCATCGAGGGCGGCGCGATCTCGGGCGGCTCGCCCGAGGAGCTCGAGGCGATCGAGCTGCATCGCTGGCATGGGCAGGTGAGGTCCGCCGCGGATCAGTTCGACACGCTGCTCGCCGGCGGCAAGGCGAATCTCTCGGACGTCGCCGCCGCGGTCGGCCTCGGTCAGCTGCGCCATCTCGAGCAATTCAACGCCCGGCGCCGGGAGCTGGCGGCGCGCTATTTCGAGCTGTGGAGCGACACTCCACCGGTGCGGCTGCCGGAGCGCGGCGATGCAGGTCACAGCTGGCACGTGTTCACACCGCTGTTGCCGCTCGAGCGGCTGCGCATCTCGCGGCTGCAATTCATGGAGGCCATGAAGGAGCGGGGCATCGGTGTCGGCGTGCACTATCCGGCGATCCACCTGTTTACGGCCTACCGGGCGCTTGGCTATCGCGAGGGGCAATTCCCCAACGCCGAGCGCATTGGGCGTGAGACCGTCACGCTGCCGCTATTCCCCGCAATGGAGCTGACGGACGTCGATCGAGTCGTGGAGACGGCGACGGAAATCCTGCGGGGGGCGCGCAGGTGAACGCCACTCTCTCCATCGTGGTCCCCGTCTTCAACGAGGAACCGGGATTGCCGCTGCTGTTTGAGCGCCTGTACGCCGCGCTCGATAAACTGGGACGGCGTTATGAGGTCGTGTTCGTCGACGACGGCAGTCGGGACCGCTCTGTGGCGATGCTGCGGGAGCAATTCGGGCGGCGACCCGACTGCACGCGCGTGATTGTGCTCGCGCGCAACGTCGGGCAGCACATGGCGATTCTCGCCGCGTTCGCGCACACGCGGGGCACGTACGTGATCACGCTCGATGCGGACCTGCAGAACCCGCCCGAGGAGATCGGTAAGATCGTCACGGCGATGGACGCCGGCGCGGACTACGTCGGCACCGTTCGTGTGCGCCGTCAGGACGTGTTCTGGCGCAAGGCCGCCTCGCGCATCATGAACCGCCTGCGCGAGCAAACCACGCAGATCCGCATCACCGACCAGGGCTGCATGCTGCGTGGCTATCACCGCGGCGTCATCGATGCCATCAACCGCTGCACCGAGGTCAGCACTTTCGTTCCGGCGCTGGGCTACACGTTCGCGCAGAATCCCGTGGAGATCGAAGTCGCGCACGCGGAACGGACGGTCGGTGAGTCGAAGTATTCGATCTACCGGCTCATCCGCCTGAACTTCGACCTGATGACCGGCTTCTCGGTGGCGCCGCTGCAGTTTGTCTCGATGGCCGGCATCGTGATCGCGCTGCTGTCGCTCGGCTTCGTGGTGTTTCTCGCCGTGCGGCGCCTGATCGTCGGCCCGGAAGCCGAGGGCCTGTTCACCCTGTTCGGCATCGCTTTCTTCCTGATGGGGGTGCTGCTCGTCGGCCTCGGCGTCGTGGGCGAGTACGTCGGCCGGATCTATGAGCAGGTGCGCCAGCGGCCACGCTACACCGTGGCGGCGATTCTGGAGGAGGACGAGTCGGTGCAGCATGGACCGGCGCGGGGCGAGCGCGCGCGAGGAGCGGTGGAGTGAGCACCGCCCGCGCGGTCGTGTTTGCCTATCACGATGTCGGAGTAAGGTGCCTCAAGACGCTCATCTCGGCGGGCATCGAGATTCCGCTCGTGGTCACGGTGAAGGACGATCCGCACGAGACGCGATGGTTCGCGAGCGTGGCGGCCACGGCGGCCGACTATGGGCTCACCGTCATGACGCCCGTCGAGGCGAACACCCCCGAGCTCGAACGAGCCGTCGCGCAGCTGCGGCCGGATTTCCTGTTCTCCTTCTATTACCGCTCGCTGTTGGGTGTACCGCTACTGACCGCCGCACGGCGTGGCGCGCTGAACATGCACGGCTCGCTGCTACCGAAGTACCGTGGTCGCGCGCCTGTCAACTGGGCGATCGTGCGCGGCGAGCGGGAAACCGGCGCCACCCTGCACTACATGGTCGAGCGCGCTGATGCCGGAGACATCGTCGATCAACTCGCGGTGCCCATTCTCGTAGACGATGACGCGCGCGAGGTGTTCAACAAGGTGACCGTCGCTGCGGAAGCCATCCTCGCCCGCTCGCTTCCCGGCCTCGCGGCCGGCACTGCGCCGAGGCGTCCGCAGCCGATCGAACCGGGCCAGTACTTCGGGCGGCGCACGCCAGAGGACGGACGCATCGACTGGAGGCGGTCCGCGCTCGAGATTCATAACCTGGTGCGTGCGGTTGCGCCGCCATTCCCCGGAGCGTTCGCCGATATCGACGGCGAGCGCTGGTCCATTCATCGGACGCGGCTGGAGCCACGGACGACGGCGCAATCACCGCGGGCGCGGCTTTTCGGCGCCGACGGACGTTGCTACGTCGCGTGCTGCGACGGCGGGGTGTTGCGGATTCTGTCCGCTGTCAGGGCGCACGGCCCCGTGGACCTGGGCGCGCTCGCCGGGGCGCTGCAGCAGCGGCCGGTCCTGTTGAGTTGATGGGCATCGCAGCGCTTTGAGTCTGATTGCTCTCAAGATCGACGTCGACACCTTGCGCGGCACGCGCGAAGGCGTCCCGCGGCTCGCCGAGTTGCTGGAGCGGGTCGAGGCACGGGCGACCTTTCTGTTCAGCCTCGGCCCCGACCACACCGGCCGCGCCATCAAGCGGGCGTTCCGCCGCGGCTTTCTCGGCAAGGTGAAGCGGACATCCGTGGTGCAACACTACGGCCTGAAGACTCTCATGTATGGCGTGCTGCTTCCCGGCCCGCACATCGGCAGACGCTGCCAGCGCATTATGCAGGATATCGCCGCGCGCGGGTTCGAAGTCGGCGTGCATACCTACGACCATGTCAGATGGCAGGATGGGGTGGCGAGCGCGAACGAGTCGTGGACGCGCCGCGAGCTCACGCTGGCGCGCGATGCGTTTGCGGATGTGTTCGCGCGTCGTCCAGTCGTGCACGGTGCGGCGGGATGGCAGATGAACGCCGGCGTGCCGGCTCTGGAGCAGGAGCTGGGGTTTCGCTATGCTTCCGACGCACGTGGAACGTGTCCCTTCGTACCGGTTGTCAACGGGACGGCGGTCGCGGTGCCCCAGTTGCCGACGACGCTGCCAACGCTCGATGAGTTGATCGGTCGGGCGGATCTGCACGGAGTGGATCCGGTGGACCATCTGCTCGCCCTGACCGCAGACTCGCCGGACGGCGACCACGTCTTTACTTTGCACGCGGAGTTGGAAGGCGGCGCCTACCTTGGATCATTCGAGCGGCTGCTGCGCACCTGGCGCGCTCGCGGGGTGCGCCTCACGGATCTTGCGACGTACGCCGCAAGGCTGGATGTCGAAGGCCTGCCGCGATGCCAGATCGTCGCGGGCAGCGTCGCCGGGCGTTCGGGAACCGTCGCGTCCCAATCCTGAAGCGGGGGTCGCCGCCTGCGCCCTGTTGGCCGCGGCACTTGCGGGATGCGTTCACTATGCGCCCCGCCCCTTGCCGCCCGAGCGGATCGTCGCCAGCTTCTCGGATCGCAGCCTCAACGATCCGAAGCTGCACGCCTTGCTCGATGCGCGGCTTCCCGCGCGCGCCGCGCACTGGCCGCGGCAGCAATGGGATCGCGCCGATCTGCTGCTGGCCATGCTGCACTTCAATGATGCCATCGCTCAGGGGCGCGCGGCCGTGCAGGTGGCGACGGCGGGTCGTCGGACCGCGCGTGAACGGCCCAATCCGAGCGTCGCTCTGCTGGCCGAGTACGCCAATCAGCACGACGGCTCGCCGCTGTGGCTCTGGGGTCTCACTCCCGATTGGCTCCTCGATGTCGGAACGAAGCGCCGCACCCGCATCGCGCTCGCCGACTTGGGCGCGCGGCAGGCGCAATACGAGTTCACCGAAGTGGCCTGGAAACAGCGCGGCGCCCTGCGACGGGCCGCGGCCGAGTGGTTGCTCGCCGAGCGCGAGGGCACGCTGCTCGAGACGGTGCACGCCGATCGCGGGGCGCAACTCGAAATGGCCAGCCGGCGGCTGCAGCTCGGCGCCGCGGCGCGCGGCGACCTGGATCGCCTGGTGGGCGATGCGGTGCTGGATGAGCAGCGTCTACACGATGCGCGGCGCCGGGCAAGTGCGGCACGCAGCGCGCTCGATGCCGCGATCGGCGTTCCCGTCGCCGCGCTGGGCTCGCTGCAACTCGACTGGGAGCGGCTCGACAACCCGCCCGATGTCGACGAGAAGCTCCTGCAGCGCTGGCGCGAGGAGGCACTGCTTGCGCGAGCCGACGTGCACAGCGCCGTAGTCGGCTACAGCCTGGCGGAGGAGGCGCTGCGGTTCGAAGTTGCGCGGCAGTACCCCGACGTGCATATCGGCCCGGCATACACCTGGGATCACGGCATCAAGAGGCTGCAGTTCAATCTCTCCGTGGCGCTGCCCATACTCAACCGCAATGCCGGCGCCATCGGGGAGGCGGAGGCGCGGCGCGCGCTGTCCGGCGCCAAGCTCGAATCGGTCGTCGCGGCGGCTTACCAGGAGATCGACGAAGCGATCCGGCAGTGGCGACTGGCGCTCGCAAGGCTGGCGCAGGCGCGTGGCCCGTTGTATGAGGCCGCCCAGCACATCTACGCGGAGACCGAGCGTGGCTTCGAGGCGGGCGCGAATGACCGCACCGAGCTGGTTGCCGCGCGCATCGCTCGCACGCTCGCCGAGCTGCAGGTCGTGGACGCGGTGCGCACGGCCCAGGAGGCACTCGCGGTGCTCGAGGATGCCATGCGCCGGCCGCTCGAAGGTCCCGAGCTCGACGTGGCCGCAACGCTGACATTGCCGCCGGAGGCAAAACGAGAATGAAGAACTCAACGATTGCCGGCCGGCCGGTCTCGCGCATGGCGCTTCTGGCGCTCGCTGTGGGTGCGGCGCTTACGCTCGCCAGCGGTGCGTCCGCGGCAGAGGAGGGCCCGAAGCCGATCACCGTCGCCGCGCCCGAGCAGCTGCGCCTCGGCATCGCGCTCGCGACTCTCGAGGCGGTCCAAGCGCCGCTGGCAACCGCGACGACGGCGCGGGTGCTCGATCCGGCACCACTTCTGCAGTTGGACGGTGAGCTGACCGCGGCGTCCGCGAGTCTGGCCGCTTCGCGCGCGGAGGCCGAGCGCATCGCCAAGTTGTTTGCCGAGGATCGCACTGCTTCGGCGCGGGCGCTGGAGGCCGCCAAAGCACAGGCGCAAGCGGATCTCGAACGGGTGAACAGCGCCCAACGGCGGCTCGCTCTCGAGTGGGGCGAGGGGCTAGCGTCGTTGTCGCCGCAGCGCCGCGGCGCGTTGTTGAACGATCTGGCGCACGTGCGGGCCGAGCTCATCCGGGTCGAGATGCTCGCGAACACGCCTGTTCCCACACGGGGCTCGATCATCGAGGTGCGCGGCAATGCAGGGGCGCCGGCGCTGCGAGCCGCCGTGCTTGGCGTGCTGCCCGTTGCAGACCCGCGACTGCAGACACGGGGCGTATTGTCGGAGTTGAGGGGCGCCGAGGCCACTCTGCCGATCGGGCAGATGCTCGTTGCGCAGCTGCCGACCGAAGGCCTGTCGGCGAGCGGCGTGGTGCTGCCGCGCGCCGCGCTGCTCCGTAAGGGTTCTCAAGTGTGGGCGTACGTGCAAACGGCTCCGACGGCCTTCTTGCGCAAGGCAGTCACTGAATATCGGCCGTTGGAGTCCGGCTGGTTCGTGGCCAAGGGCTTTGCTGCCGGTGATCGGGTCGTAACGGATGGAGCCGCGGCGCTGCTCGCGCTGGAGGCCCAGGCGTCCGCTAACGGCACGGCCGCCTCCAAGTGAGCTCTTAGGAGGAGTTGCTCCATGATTTCCTCCATCATTCGCTGGTCCCTGCGCTACCCGCTCGTCGTGTGCGCGCTGGCGGCGACTCTCGCTGTGTACGGAGTCCTGGTGCTCACGCGCGCCAAGTACGACGGTCGCGGAGCAGGTGGAGCTGCTCGTCACGCTGCCCATCGAGCAGGCCATCAGCGGTGCCACGGGAGTCGAGACAGTCCGCTCGGAGACGATCTCGGGTCTGTCGGTCGTCACGGTCACTTTTCGGGAGGACATGGATCCTTACCGCTCACGGCAGATTGTCGCGGAGGCCCTGGGGGAAGTAGCCGCGCGCCTGCCGTTGGGTGTGAAGACCCCGAAGCTCTCGCCGCTGGTGTCCTCGACGATGGATCTGCTGAAGCTCGGGTTCGTGAGCGACAAGCTCTCGCCGATGGAGCTGCGCGATCTGGTGCAATGGACGATCCGGCCGAGGCTGCTCGCCGTGCCGGGCGTCGCCCGCGCAACCCTGTACGGAGGAGATGAGCGGCAGATCGAAGTGCAGGTCGAGCCCCGCGAGCTCATTGCGCGTGATCTTGCCTTCGGCGACGTGGTGGCGGCCGTGCGCTCCGCTACGGGAGTGCGCGGCGGCGGTTTCATCGAGACCCCGAATCAACGCGTGCTGATCGAAAGCCGCGGCCAGACCTTGAGTGCCGCCGTCTTGGGGGAAGCGGTGCTTCCGGCTGCGAGCGGCGCCCCGTTGCGGTTGCATGACTTCGCGACGGTGACCGAGAGCGCGGCGCCGAAGTTCGGCGACACGCTCATCATGGGCAAAGCCGGTGTGCTGCTCAATCTCTCGAGCCAGTATGGCGCCAACACCCTGGAGGTCACTCGCTCGCTGGAGGCGGCGCTCGAGGAGCTCAAGCCGAGTCTCGAGGCGCGCGGAGTGAAGTTGTATGGGGGGTTGCACCGTCCGGCGACCTTCATCGAGAACGCCTTGCATGGCATCCGACTGGACGTCCTCATCGGCGCCGTGCTGATCACGATAGTGCTGTTTCTTTTCCTGCGCGATCTG
>VBNY01000053.1 GCA_005877705.1 Gammaproteobacteria bacterium | reverse complement strand
CCCGGCGGCGGCCAGCGATTCGGCGGCGTAGCGCTCGTCTGCGCTCAGCTCATCGAGGCCCAGGCCGTCCCCCGGGTCGAGCGCCTCGCGGGCGCGCAGCTTTCGTAGCAGCCGGCGCTCACGCTCCAGCTTGCGGCTCACGGCCAGGCAGGCGAGGGCGATGACGATCAGGGTCGCTGCGGTGGCGAGGCCTCTATTCATCCCAGCCTGGATTTCATCCCGCCCCAGAGCGGCCGCCGCTCAGGCGGCCTTGGCCGTCGCCCTATCCGCCGAGCGTCTGTTTGATGCGGGCGCTCACCTCGGCCAGGTCGGCGCGCCCCTGGGCTTTGGCCTTCACCGCACCCATGACCTTGCCCATGTCCTTGATCGAGACGGCGCCGGTAGCGGCGATGGCCTCACGGATCAGCGCCTCGATTTCGGCGTCGCTCAGGCGCGCGGGCAGGTAGCCCTGCAGCACGGCGATTTCGGCGGTTTCCTTGGCGACCAGGTCCGCGCGGCCGCCGCTGTCAAATTGAATGATGGCTTCCCTGCGCTGCTTGATCATCTTCTCGAGCACCGCGAGCACCTGGGCATCGTCGAGGCTGACGCGCTCATCGACTTCGCGCTGCTTGATCGCAGCCAGCGCCAGGCGGATCGTTCCGAGCCGGTCCTTGTCGCCGGCCCGCATCGCGCTCTTCATGTCTTCGGTGATGCGTTCCTTGAGCGCCATGCGCGCGGGTGCTTCTAGCGCGAGGCGCGCATGCCGTCGCGCGAGACGCGCTTCATATGCCGTTTGATGGCGGCGGCCTTCTTGCGTTTCCGCTCCTGCGTGGGCTTCTCGTAGAATTCGCGCCGACGCAGCTCGGTGAGAATCCCGGCCTTCTCGCAGGCGCGTTTGAAACGCCGCAAGGCGGCATCGAAATACTCATTCTCGCGGACACGAACGCTCGGCATCGAAACCTCAAGTCGTTGATCATGAAGGGCGCGCACGCCCGGGCGGACACTGACGGGGCGGGGGATTCTAATTGAGCGAGGTTGCAAAGGCAAAGACGGAGTGCTGCGCACAGTATGCGTGTCCTGGCCCTTGAATCATCGTGTGACGAGAGCGCCGTTGCCGTGCTGGATGAGCGGCGGGGCCTGCTCGCGCACGAGCTTTTCAGCCAGGTGGAGCTGCACCGGGTCTTCGGCGGTGTGGTGCCGGAGTTGGCCTCTCGCGACCACGTACGGCGGCTGCTGCCGCTCGTGCGAAGCGCACTCGAGCGCGCCGGCACGGCGTCCGCGGATCTCAACGGCGTGGCATACACCGCAGGTCCTGGGCTGATCGGCGCGCTGCTCACGGGCGCGGCCTTGGCGCGAAGCCTCGCCTACGCGTGGGGGGTGCCCGCGATCGGCGTGCACCACCTCGAGGGGCACCTGCTTGCTCCGCTGCTCGAGCCGCAGCCGCCGCCCTTTCCGCACGTCGCCCTGCTGGTCTCCGGCGGGCACACGATGCTGATCGAAGTGCAGGCCGTGGGCCGTTACGAGCTGTTGGGAGAGACGCGCGATGATGCGGCGGGTGAAGCCTTCGACAAGACCGCGAAGCTGCTGGGATTGCCGTATCCCGGCGGTCCCGAGCTTGCCCGGCTGGCCGCCACGGGTGCTGCCGGTGCGTTCACCTTTCCGCGTCCAATGCTGGATCGCAGCGGGCTGGAGTTCAGCTTCTCGGGCCTCAAGACCGCTGTGCTGCACGCCTTGCGCGGACGGCAGTTGACGGAGACGCTGAAAGCCGACGTGGCGCGCGGGGTGCAGGAGGCCATCGTCGAGACGCTCACCGCCAAGGCGCTGCGCGCCATGGAGCAAACCGGGCTCGACGCGCTCGTCGTCTCGGGAGGGGTCAGCGCCAATCGCTATCTGCGGACCCGGCTTGACGAGGCCGTCGGCCGCAAAGGCGGGCGCGTGTACTATCCACGCATCGAGTTCTGCACCGACAACGCGGCGATGATCGCAGTAGCCGGCCTGGCGCGCCTCGCCGTGGGCCAACACGACGGCCTCGCCATTGAGGCCCGCGCGCAGTGGCCGCTCGAGTCCTTGCCGCCCGTGGCCGGCTCCCGACAGCCGAGCGGCTCTCTTGAGTGATCCGAAGCATCGATGACGACCGCGCACTACTCGGGTGATCGAATCTTCCTGCACGGATTGACGGCCGAGTGCATCATCGGCTTCATCGACTGGGAGCGGCGCGTCAAGCAGACCGTCGTCGTCGATCTGGAGCTGCCGGTGGACTGCCGGCGCGCGGCGAGCAGCGACGAAGTGGCGGATACGCTCGATTACAAGAGAGTGGCGAAGCGCGCGCTGGCATTCATCGAGGCGTCCGAATTCAAGCTGGTGGAGACCCTGGCCGACCGCCTGGCTCTGCTCATCCTCGAGGAGTTCGCCGTCGAGTGGGTGCGCGTGGCGCTCAACAAGCCGGGCGCCGTGCGCAGCTCGCGGGACGTCGGGGTCGTGATCGAGCGCACGCGTGCCGATCTGCCGCCGGCTGCCTCGGGCCGGCTGTAGACTCGGCTCGATCCATGCCCGAGGTTTATGTCGCGGCCGGCAGCAACGTCGAGCCCGAGCGCAATCTCGCACTGGCGGTGGGTCGGCTCGAGCGCGAGTTCCCCGCAGTGCGCTTCTCGCCCTGGTATCGCAATCGCGCGGTCGGGTTCGAGGGCGATGATTTCATCAACCTCGTGGCCGGGTTCGCGACCGATCTGCCGGTGCGGGAGGTGGTCGCGCGCCTGCACGCCATCGAGGCTCAATGCGGGCGGCCGCGCAACGCGCCGCGCTGGGCGCCGCGCTCGATGGATCTCGATGTGCTGCTCTATGGCGATCTGGTGTGTGACGAGGCTCGTTTGAAGCTGCCGCGGCCGGACCTGCTGAAGCGCGCCTACATGCTCGGGCCGCTCGCGGCGCTGGCGCCCGGGGTCCTGCATCCGACGGCGAAGTTGACGATCGGCGAGCTCTGGGGGCGCTTCGACCGCACCTCCCATCCGCTCGTCGTCACCACCCCACGCTCCGACCACCATCCACCGCGAGGATCTGGCCGGTGACGTACGGTGCTTCCGTCGCGAAAAACAGGACCGCGCGCGCGACGTCGGCCGCCGAGCCGGGCCGCTTCAGAGCGGTGCGATCGATGATCTTCGCCTGCAGTTCCTTATCGACCCCGTCTTCCGGCCACATCACCGGGCCGGGCGCAATGGCGTTCACGCGCACGTGCGGGCCCAGCTCGCGTGCGAGGGATTTCGTCAGCATGATGAGCCCGGCCTTCGACACGCAATACACCGGATGACGGCGTAGCGGCCGCATGCCATGAATATCCGCGAGATTGACGATGAGTCCGCGGCTCGAGTGCAGCGCGGGCGCCGTGGCCTGGGCCAGGAACAGCGGCGCCTTGAGATTGGCGCCGATCAGGTCGTCCCAGTCGCTCTCGGTGATATCGCCGACGGGTGTCGGATAGAACGTCGAGGCATTGTTCACCAGAATGTCGAGACCCCCGAAGGCCTGCGCGGCCGTCTCCGCCAGCGCCGGCAGCTTCGCCACCTCCAGCAGATCGCACTCCACGAGCACAGCCGAGCCGGGACGTGCGGCGTTCAGCTCCTGGGCGAGGCTCGCCGCATCCTCGCCCGAGCTGCGGAAATGCAGCACGACGTTGGCGCCTGCCCCGTGCAACGCGCGCGCGATGGTTGCGCCGACCCGTCGTGCAGCGCCAGTGATGAGCACTGCCCTGCCGGTGAGCGCGGCACGCGGAGTGTGCGGATCCTTGGGCATAGGCTGAGATTATGACCTCATCCGCACCCGGCTCAATCCTGCCCCCGCTGTCGGCCGACGAGCAGCAGCACTCCCGGACGGTCGCCCGGATGCTGCGCGGGCAGATCGCTGCCGCCGGCGGGTGGCTGTCGTTCGAGCGATTCATGGAGCTCGCCCTCTACGCCCCCGGTCTGGGCTACTACACCGCGGGCAGCGTCAAGATCGGCGCGGGAGGCGATTTCGTCACCGCGCCTGAGGTTTCCGACCTGTTCAGCCGCTGTGTGGCGCGCCAGTGCGCCGAAGTGTTGACGGAGACGGGCGGGGATGTTTTGGAGCTGGGCGCGGGAACCGGTCGAATGGCCGCCATCGTGCTCGAATCGCTCGCGGCAGCGGGCGTGCTGCCGGAGCGCTATGCCATTCTCGAGGTGAGTGCTGATCTCGCCGAGCGCCAGCGGACGCGATTGCAAGGGTTGCCGCGGGAACTGCGCCGGCGGGTCGTCTGGCTCGAGCGGATCCCGGAGCGCCCCATACGAGGAGTGCTCCTGGCGAACGAGGTGCTGGATGCACTCCCGTGCCGCAGGTTCACGCTGTGCTCCGGTGCGGTCCGCGAACTGGGCGTGGCGTGCGATGCGAATACGTTCCTCGAGCGCGAGGCACCGCCCGATGCCGCGCTCGCTCGCGCTTGCGATGCCGTGATTCACGAGCTGCCCGCGCCCCTGCCCGAGGGCTACATCTCGGAACTGTGTCTGCGAGTCGAGCCATGGATCGCAGGTGTCGGCCAATGCCTCGAGCGTGGTTTCTATTGCTGTTCGACTACGGCCTGCCGCGCGCTCACTATTACCATCCGCAACGCGTGCGGGGCACGCTTCGCTGTCACTTCAAGCAGCGCGCGCACGATGATCCCTACGTCAACGTCGGAGTGCAGGACATCACGGCCTGGGTCGACTTTACGCGTGTTGCCGAAGCCGCCGTTGCCTCGGGCCTCGAGGTGCTCGGGTTCGCGACTCAGACGGCATTCCTGCTCGCGACGGACATCGAGAGTCTCATCGCCGAAGCCACCGGCATGGAGGAGCATGCGCGCCGCGCCGGCGAGGCCCGGCGGCTGCTCATGCCCGGCGAGATGGGTGAGGCCTTCAAGGTCATGGCGCTGGCTCGAGGCTACGGCAACGCTGTGAGCGGCTTCGCTCTTCAGGACCTGCGCCGTTCACTGTGACACGGCGCCTTTTTTTACTGCGGTGGCAAGCGCGCGGCGCGGCTAAGATGGCGGCCGGCCACGCCAGCGGAAAACTTTCGTGCCTGAAACGCTCAACACCGTCATTCTGGGAATCATCGAGGGAATCACCGAATTTCTGCCTGTATCGAGCACCGGACATCTGCTGATCGCGGAGAGTTGGCTCGGGCAGCGCTCCGAGCTCTTCAACGTCGCAATCCAGGCGGGCGCGATACTTGCGATCGTGCTGATCTACTGGCGGCGCCTGGTGGCGTTGCTGACCCGTTTCGATCAGCCGGAGAACCGCGCCTACCTCGCCAAACTCACGGTCGCCTTCTTTATCACGGGGGTCGGCGGCTTCGTGGCCACCCGGCTGGGGTTCAGGCTACCGGACAACGTGGTGCCCATCGCGTGCGCCCTGATTCTGGGCGGCATCGCGATATTGATCATCGAGCAAATCGTCGCGCGCAAGCCGGCGATCGCCGAACTGACCTGGAGCGTTGCGTTCTGGGTTGGGATCGCCCAGCTGGTCGCAGGGATTTTCCCCGGCACCTCGCGCTCGGCCGCGGCCATCTTTGCTGCCATGCTTGCGGGTCTCACCTTGCGTCCCGCGGCGACGGAGTTCGCCTTCCTGGTCGGCATTCCGACGATGTTCGCCGCCACCGGCTATGAGCTCCTGAAGCTGCGTGGCGAGAGCGGGGCCGAGGACTGGAACGCGCTCGTGGTCGGCTTCGTGACTTCCGGCATAGTCGCGTTCATTGCGGTGCGATGGCTGCTGCGCTACGTGCAGACACACCGTTTCACGATCTTTGCCTGGTACCGTATTGCGCTCGGCGTGGCGCTCCTCGGTCTGGTGATGCGGGGAGCGGTACGCTAGTTTAAAAGTGGCCTACGGCAGCCTGCGGCCCTTTTTTCGGACATCAGCTTCGTCACAATAACGGCAGCATCACGGGTCCTTGGCGGATGACGCCTTGGCGGCGGCCAGCACGGCGAGGCGTTTTTCCCGGAGCTTTTCTCCGATCGCCGGTCCCTGCAGTCCGCGGCGCTCCTCCTCTGTGAGCGTCACGGCTGCGGCCGCGTCCCGGGCACGCTGCAGGTAGGCGGCCTGTGGGTAAGGTCGCTCCTCGAGTCCCGTCCGGCCGCGCGCATCCGCTTCGCATGCCAACAGCAATTCCGTGAATCGCTCCGGCCGCCGGAACGCGTCCGTGGTTTCCAACAGCTTGAGGGCGGTTGCCGGTCTGAGCTCCGTCGCACGATGGACCGCGGCATGGTGCCGTGCCGTGAGCACGCCGAGCTCGCGGTGGCCGTTGGGGACCTTGAGCCGATTCGACAACGCTTCGACCAAGGGGACCCCGGCCTCTTCGTGCCCGTGATGGCTCGGCCAACGCTCGCGTGGCGTCCGTGCTTTGCCGAGATCATGGGTGAGTGCGGCAAAGCGCACGGCCGTCGGAGCGCCGAGCTTCGCTGCACAGCGGACGGCCAGCATGACGTGAACTCCCGTGTCGATCTCCGGGTGCCAACGCGGGGGCTGCGGCACACCGTAGAGCGCGTCGATCTCGGGGAAGATCACGGCGAGGGCCGCGCAAGCGCGCAGGGTTTCAAAGAACACATCGGGTCGGGCTTCGCCCAGCGCGCGCTCCGTCTCCTGCCACACGCGCTCGGGAACCAGGGCATCGACCTCGCCTGATGCCGTCATCCGCTGCATGAGCACGCGGGTCTCCTCAGCCACGCGAAAGCCGAGATCCGCGTAGCGGGCAGCGAGACGCGCCACGCGCAGTATGCGCACGGGATCCTCGACGAAACTCTCGGACACATGCCGCAGCACACGCGCATCCAGATCGCGGCGGCCGCCATAGGGATCGATGATCTCGCCCGAGGGGCTCTCGGCCATCGCGTTGATCGTAAGATCGCGGCGCTTGAGATCCTCGTCCAGCGTGACATCGGGAGAGAACTGCGTCGTGAAGCCTCGGTAGCCGGGAGCTACCTTGCGCTCGAGGCGCGCAAGCGCGTACTCCTCGTGCGTGTCGGGGTGCAGGAATACGGGGAACTCGCGCCCGACCGGCACGAACCCCTGGCGCTGCAGCTCCTCAGGCTGCGCTCCGACAACGACCCAGTCGCGCTCGCGCACCGGAAGCCCGAGGAGGCGATCCCGTACGGCGCCTCCGACCAAGTAGACTCGCATATCCGCAATGTTAACCGAGACTTCCTGATCCGCATGCTGTTTTGTCCGCGGGCGCTGCTCACCGCCTTGCTGTTCGCCACGCTGCCGGGATGCGGCACCACGTATCTGATCCAGGCGGCGAGTGGTGAGTGGCACGTGCTGCGCGCGCGCAAGCCCATCGACGCGGTGCTCGCGGACCCGCACACGCCGCAGACGGTACGCGACAGGCTCACGGAAGTGCGGGCCGCGCGCGATTTCGCCTCGCGCGAGCTCAAACTCCCCGACAATCGCAGCTATCGCAGCTACGTGGACATCGACCGGCCCTACGTTGTCTGGAACGTCGTCGCAGCTCCGGAGTTCTCGGTAAATCCCAAGCGCTGGTGCTTCCCCATCGCCGGCTGTGTGGCGTACCGGGGTTATTTCAGTGAGCGCCGCGCGCGCGCCTTTGCCGCAGGTCTCGCCAAGCGCGGCTTCGACGTGGCCCTCGCCGGCGTGCCCGCGTACTCGACCCTGGGGAAGTTCGCCGATCCGGTGTTGAGCACGATGCTGCGCTATGGCCCCGACGAGTTGGCGGCGATCATCTTCCACGAACTCGCCCACCAGCTGCTGTACGTTGCGGACGATACCGAGTTCAACGAGGCATTCGCGGTGACAGTGGAAGATGCCGGGCTCGAGCGCTGGCTGAGATTCAACGGTCAGGCCGACCGGATCGAGCGCTATCGGCAAGAGCGCGCGCGCGACCAGGCGTTCATCGAGCTCCTGGCGCGCACTCGCGCGCGGCTGGCGCGGCTGTATGCTTCAGGACTTCCGGCGTGGCAGATGAGAGCGAGCAAGGGCGAGATGCTCGCCCAGTTGGCGACGGATATTCGGCAGCTCGAGCAGCATCAGGGCGTGCATGTGTCAGTGTACGATGAGTGGCTTGCGGAGGGTCTGAACAACGCGCAGCTCGC
>VBNY01000441.1 GCA_005877705.1 Gammaproteobacteria bacterium | reverse complement strand
TTACCGCCCAAGTTGCCCCAGGTAGAATCCCAGCCGATTTTCCGCATCTCCGGGCTGGTGAAAACCCTGTTTCAACAGCGCCTTTATTCTCTCCTGCGCAGCGGGCCGCATGATCGATGTAAGGCAGGCATTCCACCCGGCTGCGATCTCGACGTCGGGCGGCAAGCTGGCCGCGTTCACAAGACGCTTGGTATTGGCGATCGCCCACTTGTCGAACGAGGCGATCCGCGTTGCGAGCCCGTCGACGAAATCGTCCAGCTCGGCATCGGGTAGCGCACGGTTCACGTAGCCGAGGCGCTCGGCATCGGCGGCTCGGATGTCGTCGGCGCCGAGGAGCACAAAGTCGTGATCTTCGGCGGCGGTATTCCGATCAGAGAGGATGGCATCGTGATCGGCGCCGTGGGAGCAAGCAGCGGTAGCGTCGACCAGGATGTGATCGTCGCGCGCGCCGCGCTGGCGGGCCTGAGCGATCAGGATTAACGATCCGTCTGGGGTCGCCTCGAGGCTGTGGCTGGAGCGAACCAGCGTTCGTGATCCGCCCACAAGCGAAGCCTCGTCACAGTATCTCGTAGATCCTGTGAATCGCTCCGTCGGGGCGCGCTTCACCAACGCCGACGGTGACCATGCGATTCAAGAAAGCGTAGCTTTCCGTGGAGGTTTCGAATCGCGGGAGCGTGCGAAAGTAGTAGCTCGCGCGATCGACGACCTCTCCACGGCCGAGCGCGGCAATCACCTCGGGCGGGCCATGACGCAGACCCTGAAACGTCATGTAGATCAGCGCGTGGTCGTCGGTCTCGAGCGTGATGCGCAGGTCCAGCTCCAGAACGTTGTCGGAGCGCAGTAACAACCAGTCGCCTCCCCCGGAGAGAATCTCGCCGCGAAGTCGCAGGCCTTCAAAATGGCCACCCGTAACCGGCACGACGGTGCGATTGCCGTGGGGCACCGTACCGAGCTTTTGTGAAGGAGCCGCAGCGATCCTTACGGTCATCAGCAGTCGCGAGTTCATGGCTGTGTGTCCCGCTTTCGCGCTTGGAAACCGGTTTTCGACGCTGGCCTCGTCCGCGCATGCCACCTCGCTGCTTGTGGCACCTGCGACGATGGATGCAGCCACCGTCTTGAGCACATCTCTGCGGAGAAGGTCCATGAGTAGTCGCTAGAGGATCTCTTCGACCGTGTAGATCGGTCCGCTCGCGCGGCGGTCGCCGGACGAGATGGCGACCAATCGGTTCAGATACGCATACTTCGGTGCGCTCGTTTCGAATCTTGGCGCGGTCCGAAAGTAATACTGGGCCGGATCAACGGAATCGCCACGCGCGAGCGCGGCCAGCACTTCAGGCGGGCCATGACGCAGGCCGAAAGAGTTCATATAGATCAATGCGCCGTCGTCCGCCTCGAGCGTGATTCGCAGATCGAGCTCGAGCACGCCGTCGGAGCGCAACAGCGTCCAGTCACTTCCACCCGGCAAGACCTTGCCGCGGAGCCGTGGGCCGTCGAAGCTGCCGCCGGCAATGGGTGCGATCACGCGTGTTCCGTGAGGTACCCCGCCGAGCCTGTGCGGCGGGGAGACGACAACCTGAAGCGTCATCAGCAGACGTGAGGCCAGACCCTCCCTCCTGAGTTCGGAGTCGCTGGTCACGACGGCAGCTGCTTGCCGGCCGGTTGAGTGCAGCTCACGCGAAGCTCCTCCTGAGTGGCATGGGACGCGCGGAACGTATGCGATCACAACACACCCATCCCATGCGAATCGATTGCACGATGGTATCGGCCACACGCCAGGGCGGCTGCTAGCGGACTTATACGGAAGGCTCTTTTCATTACCCCCGATGCGTTGACCGGAAACCTGCCCTTTAGCGCGCATCGCGCGGGGGGCAATATAGGGGGTAATTTTCGACTCCAATTTGCAAGCCTTTGAAAACCTTATCGCCCGAGGCTAGATTTGGTCCCTCTCCCGGGCATTAGTAAAAATATATTACAAATCAATATCTTAGATCCACGGTGGTGATTTTTGGAACTGGAATGTGCCCCGTCATGAATGGCGGGCGCGCCGGCGACTGTTGATCTTTTCGCCGCGACATCCTTAGCACCCGTAACTCAGGTCTCGGCGAAGCAATCCAAAGAGCGCTCTGCCGGCTCGCGACATTCTGTGCGCCAGGCGGCAGCCAGCCGTCGCGCATCTTGCCGTGGTGGGGATGCAGCCCTTAAACTGGACTAGACTTAGTTCAAGGTAGGCGTTCTCATGGCTAGCATTGTCAATATTCACGAGGCAAAGACCCATCTCTCCCGAATAGTCGATGAGGTCGCAGCGGGCGCAGAGGTGATCATCGCTAAAGCAGGCAAGCCGATGGCACGGTTGAGTCCGATTGCGGCGCCGTTGAGGAACAAGCGACTCGGGCTCCTAAAAGGGAAGATCAAAGTGCCAGACGACTTCAATGCGCCGTTGGACGAGGACATTCGGTCGCAATTTGAGGGGAGATAGCGATGCGGGTGTTGCTCGATACGCACCTGCTGCTCTGGGCGCTCGCTTCGCCGTCGAAGCTGTCAAAAAAGGCGCGGCAGCGGATCGAGTCGAGCGAGGTATTCGCAAGCGCCGCTTCGATCTGGGAAATCAGTATCA
>VBNY01000440.1 GCA_005877705.1 Gammaproteobacteria bacterium | reverse complement strand
CTGGCGGCTGAGGGAATCGCGGTGCGGGTCACTTCCGAGGCCACCGTGTTGGGTCAGGCCGCGCCGTGTCAGATTCATGTCGATGCGGCGCAATTGCATCGGGCACAGTGGACGATTTCCCAACGCGCATTCACGGATGAGGAGCTTGCCTTCCTCGCGACCGGCGAGCTTGGTGGGGAAGTCGAACGGGGCTGAACGCAAGCACCCCGCAGCGCCGTTGCAGTTGGAGACGAGTGCCCCGCCGCGTGATGCCGGCCAAACGCCCGAGAGGGCGGCGCACGCTCCGCCCTCTCAAACCGTCTTGCCTTCTTCCTTACTGTCGCTGGGCCACGGTGATGGTCTGTGCCGTCTTGGCGAGATGGTAGCCGGTGAGCGCCGGTGCGTTCACGTCGGCAACCGCGCGGGCGATCGACTCCGCGAGGCACTCGTGTGCAGCCTGGCTGGCCGCAAGTGCCCGAGCGTTGATCGGCTCGCATACTTCCCGTTCGGCGGAGTTGATCCGCGCGTACAGCACCATGACACCCGCGCTGCGGGTCAGATCCAGATCAGCGAATTGCACGACGCGCGTCCGCACGTCGGCGGTCATTTCGGTTGCCGCGGCGAGCGTGCTACCCATCAATGTGGCGAGCAGAACACAATAGAATGAAGCTCTCATGGTCGTTCTCCTTGTCGTTGGCAGAAAATTAAGGATGCTTGATTCCTGAAGGTCTTCCGGATCACTCCGGCTGGTCCATACGCTATGCTTGCCGCCGCCGGCAGAAAGCGGCAAAGCTCCCCATCTTTTCGCCGCGCTACCCCCAGATCACCCGCCACCACTCACCCAGGCGCATAATCCTCATCGGTGCGCTTACTCGAACGACAAGACCAGCTCGCTGAAATCGAGCGCCGCCTGCACGAGGCGCGGGCGGGGTCCGGCAAGCTCGTGCTGGTCGCCGGGGAGGCCGGCGTGGGCAAGAGCTCGCTAGTAGAGCGGTTCGTCGCGGAGCATGCGCGGGACGCGCGTGCTCTCTGGGGCGCCTGTGATGCGCACGCGACTCCGCGGGCCCTGGGACCGGTGCAGGAAGTCGCCGCGCAGCTTCCCTCAATCGCGAACTCGGGCACGCGCGCCGATGAATCCCGCGACCCGCTGTTTCGCGCTCTGCTTGCGGAGCTCGCGCGGCCCGAGCGCGCATCGATCGTGGTGCTCGAGGATCTGCACTGGGCGGACGAGGCGACCGTCGATTTCTTCCGCTTTATCGGACGCCGCATTCAACGCACCAGCGCACTTTTCCTCGCCACCTATCGGGACGACGAGCTCTCGATGACGCATCCTGTGCGGCTCGCGCTCGGTGAGCTCACGGGCGAGCACGTGATCCGACTGCATCTTGCGCCGCTCTCCCGCGCATCTGTCGAGGAGCTCGCGAAGGACAGCGGCCGTGACGCTGCACTCTTGTATCAGGTGACCGGCGGAAATCCGTTCTTCGTGCGGGAGGCGCTCGCCAGTCCGGGCGCGCAGGTTCCGGAAACCGTTCGTGATGCAGTAATCGCACGGCTGGCACGCTGTACGGCCGCTACGCGCGAGCTGGCTGAGCTGGTATCGATGTTGCCCGGAAAGACCGAAGCATGGCTCATCGAATCCGTTCTCGGGCCGCGGCAGGCAGCCGTCGATGAAGGCATCGCCCGCGGTGTGCTGCTGATGTATGGCGAGGCACTTGGCTTCCGCCATGAGCTGGCGCGGCTCGCCGTGCACAGCACGCTGGCGCCGGAGCACGCTCGCGCGATGCACCAGCGAGTGCTCCAGGCGCTGGTGGAACACGGAGCCGATCTCACCCAGCTCGTGCACCACGCCGCGCTCGCAAACAACGCCGGCGCGGTGCTCGAATACGCCCCTCTTGCGGGGAAAGAGGCATCGCGGCTCGGGGCTCATCGGGAGGCCGCTGCACACTTTGGCGCGGCGCTGCGCTATAGCGCCTCGCTTTCTGGCGCGAGTCAGGCGGAGCTGTTCGAGCTGCACGTACGAGAATGCAGCTTCTCGAACCAGACGACCGCAGCGATCGCCTCCGGTACACAGGCGGTCGCGCTCTGGCGTCAGGTGGGAGACGTCGAGGCGCAGTCGCGCGTGTTGAACCTCTTGTCGCAAGAATATCGGACAGCGGGCGCCAAGGCGCCGGCAGATGAGTGCGTCGCGCGTGCAATTGCGCTGCTCGAAGCGCTCCCGCCCGGCGCGAATCTGGCGATGGCGTACAGCGTGCGCTCCCTGCTAGCGACGCACAGGGGTTGGGACCAGGAAGCTCTCGACTTCGGCCGGCGCGCTCTCGCACTGGCGCGCGAGCTCGGTGACGATGCAACAGAATCGCACGCGCTATGCAACATTGGCTCGGCGTTGCTCGGCACCGGCGACCTTTCCGGCTACGAGCCTCTCGAGCGCAGCCTCGCTCTAGCGCTCGAGCACAACCTTGAAGAGCTCGCGGCTCGAGCCTACCGCAGTCTGGCGTTCTACGCGGCGTTGGTGCACGACTTTTCCCGAGCTGAGCGGATGTTCCGCGAAGGCGTGACTTACTGTGAGGAAAGGGGAATTTTCCAGCACAGCGCCTACATGCGTTCCTACTACACCGCTGCCGAGCTCGAACGCGGCGATTGGACGGAGGCCGCACGGATCGCCACGGAGCTGTTGCGTGGTACCGACCTTCAAGGCGTGCAACGAGTCCCGGCCATGGCGACGCTGGCACAAGTACGTGTGCGCCGTGGTGATCCGGGAGCCGACGAGTTGCTCGATGAGGCGTTTGCGCTCGCGCTACCGACGAGTGAGCTGAACCGCATCGGTCGCGTCGCGGCGACGCGCGCCGAACAAGCCTGGTATCGCGGCGATATTGAGCGAGTTGCGCGCGAAGCCGCCGTTGGTCTGGATCACGTGCGCGGCCACACAGCCCCGTGGATCAAGGGGGAGCTGCTGTGGTGGCAGTCCCGCGCACAAGCCGTTGACTCGATTCCCGACGACATCGCGCAGCCTTACCGGCTGATGATCGCGGCAGACTGGCGCGCAGCGGCAAGCGCCTGGGAACGCATCGG
>VBNY01000442.1 GCA_005877705.1 Gammaproteobacteria bacterium | reverse complement strand
TCGCTGCGGGCACCGACGCCGGGTCCGGGGCGGCGCTGCGCGCCGCGCCTCAGCTGGATCCGGATCAGCCGTACAACATTCAGTTCACGAGCGGGACGACCGGCCTGCCGAAGGGCGCGACCCTCACACACTTCAATCTGGTCAACAACGGCTATTTCGTCGGCGAGGCGATGCGGCTCACGGCCGCCGATTCGATCTGCATTCCGGTCCCCCTGTACCACTGCTTTGGCATGGTCCTCGGGGTCCTGGCGGCGATGACGCATGGCGCCGCCGCCGTTTTTCCGAGCGAGGGCTTCGATCCGCTCGCGGTGCTGGAGACCGTGCATGCCGAGCGTTGCACAGCCCTGCATGGCGTGCCGACGATGTTCATCGCCGAGCTCGAGCATCCACGCTTCCCGGAGTTCGATCTATCCTCGCTGCGGACCGGAATCATGGCCGGCGCCCCTTGCCCGGTCGCCGTCATGCGCCGCGTGATAGAGGACATGCACATGCGCGAAGTCACGATCGCCTACGGCATGACGGAAACGAGCCCTGTGAGCTTCCAATCCACGACTGACGATCCGATCGAGAGACGCGTGAGCTCGGTGGGTCGAGTCCACCCGCACGTGCAGGTAAAGATCATCGATGCCCACGGACGAGTGGTGCCGCGCGGCACACCCGGCGAGCTGTGTACGCGGGGCTACAGTGTCATGCAGGGGTATTGGGGTGAGCCCGAGCGCACTGGCGAGGCGCTCGACAAGGCTGGCTGGATGCATACGGGCGACCTCGCCGTGCTCGACGGCGAGGGCTATTGCAACATCGTCGGACGACTGAAGGACATGATCATCCGCGGCGGGGAAAACATCTCCCCACGAGAAATCGAAGAGTTCCTCTACACCCATCGATCGCAAATACGGCGAGGAAATCTGCGCCTGCATTCGCCCGAGGGAAGGCATGCGGATCAGCGCCGAGCAGGTGCGTGAGTTCTGCCGGGACCAGATTGCCCACTACAAGATTCCGCGGTACGTGTGCTGTGTGGATTCATTTCCGATGACGGTGACCGGCAAGATCCAGAAGTACCTGCTGCGCGAGCAAATGAGCCGGGAGCTCGGGCTGCTGGAGGAGCCGCACGCTTGAGGGGTGATGCGCATTTGGGGGCACTGTCATGAGTAGCGTTGACGGCCGGGTCGCAGTCGTAACCGGAGCATTCGGCGCGCTGGGAAGCGCGGTGGCTCGCAAATTCCGCGCGGCGGGCGTGACAGTCGCATTGATCGGACGCGCGCCTGCGTCGGCGGCGCTCGCCGCCGAATTCACGGCGCCGCACGTGGTGCTCTCCAGTGTCGATCTGACAAGCATCGAGGAGGCGGGCAAAGCGATCACAGCCGTCGCGGCGCGCACCTCGAGAATCGACGCCCTCATCAACGTTGCCGGTGGCTTTCGTTGGCAAACGCTCGAGGGCGGCGATGTCGCGACCTGGGACCTCATGTTCTCGACGAATCTCAAGACGGCCGTCGTAGCCTCCAAGGCTGCGCTGCCTTACCTCCTCAAGTCCGGCCGTGGCCGCATCGTCAACATCGGCGCCGGGGCAGCGGCGGGGGCGGGGATGGGCGCCTATACCGCCTCGAAAGCGGGCGTGGAGCGACTCACCGAATCCCTTGCCGCCGAGCTCGCGGGCCGCGACGTCACGGTCAATGCAATTCTGCCGGGGATCATCGATACGCCACGGAATCGTGCCGACATGCCTGATGCAGACACCACGGGGTGGGTGCAACCGGATGCCATCGCCGACGTCGTCCTGTTCCTCATATCTGACCAAGCGCGCGCAGTGAACGGCGCATCCATCCGAGTAGTGGGCTGAGGTTGAGGGGCCCTCCCAGCGGCCGTCCGAAGCTCGGACTAATCGAGGATGCGGCATCCGACGATAGCAGCTGTATCGCCGGGAGCGAATTGTTTGTAGACGGCGGTTTCGCGCAAGTGTAGGCGAGTCACTGCATGAACCACCCGTGGCTGACAATGAGCGACTGGCCTGTCAGCGCATTTGAATCGAATGCGGCGAAAAACAGTGCCGCCGCGGCGACGTCCTGTACCGTGGTGAACTCGCCGTCGACGGTCTCCTTGAGCATGACCTCCTTGACGACCGCCTCCTCGGATATCCCGAGCTTGTGCGCCTGCTCGGGGATCTGCTTGTCGACGAGCGGCGTGCGCACGAAGCCCGGGCAGATGACGTTCGCGCGCACCCCGTGCTTGGCGCCTTCCTTGGCGACCACCTTGGCAAGGCCAATGAGGCCGTGCTTGGCCGTGACATAGGGCGCTTTCAGCACGGATGCTTCCTTCGAATGCACCGAGCCCATGTAGATGATGCTGCCGCCGCCTTGCCGGTACATGTGCCGCAACGCCGCCCGCGTCGTCAGGAATGCACCGTCCAAGTGTATCGCCAGCAGCTGTTTCCAGGCCGCGAACGGCAGGTCTTCGAGCGGCGCAACGATCTGGATACCGGCGTTGCTGACAAGAATGTCGAGCCGCCCGAAGACACCGACTGCCGTGGCGATGCCAGCGTCGACCTGTGATTCGCTCGTCACGTCCATTACAACCCCGATGGCTCGCCGCTTGGAACTGTCCAGCTCTGCCGCGGCCGACTGCGCCCCCGCCAGGTTGAGATCGGCGATGACGACCTTCGCACCCGCCTCTGCGAAGCTGCGTGCGATCTCCTTGCCGATGCCGCTTGCGGCGCCGGTGACGACCGCGACCTTATCTTTCAGGCGCATTGTGCTGCTCCTTGTTGTTGCAGACGGGGCGAACTACCGTAGGTAGTCGTATGGCCGTTATTCGCGGCCGTTTTGAGCCAGGTCGAAGGTGAGCACGCCCTCGAGGTTGGAGGGGCGCTCCAGCACCTCGGGATGGCGCAAGGTGCGCACGGTATCGTAGTAGCCCGCCCGCCAGTGCTCCTCCATGCTCAGCCGCGAGAACTCGTAATCCTTGGAGTCCCCCTCATATTGCTTGGCGCGGTAAATCAGCTGCACCAGGTTGTAGACCTTGCGGCACGCGAGCGGACCCAGGACGGCGAGTTCAGGACTGTCCTTGAGCTCAGCGGGCAGCTTCTGCAGCAGGCTCGACAAGGCGTTGCGTAACTTCTGCGTGTACTTGAAGCG
>VBNY01000052.1 GCA_005877705.1 Gammaproteobacteria bacterium | reverse complement strand
GGGCCGGCCGATGCGGAGGTGTCCGTACCTCTGCAGAAGACGGGCACACGCGCCCTTATCGAAGTCCACACGCAATTGGAGTCCGCCGAACCCTGGTATCCGGTGTCGACAGCACAGTTATGGAAGACTGCGCAACATCTCGATCTGTGCGGATTGTCGTGCAAAACGCTGGAGAGGCACGAGTTTCTGCTGCACCTGATCATGCATCTGTCGGAACACCATCTGTTCGAACACGGGTTGCGTGCGCTGCTGGATGTGCACCTGTGGATTGAGCTACACCACGGACGCATCGACTGGTCCTGGATCGCCGCGGAAGCGACGCGCCGCGGATATGCGCAGTGGGTCTACCTGACGCTGCGCCTGGCGCACGATGCGCTTGCAACCCCGGTGCCCGCGGAGGTGTTTGCCAGTCTCCGCGCGCCCGAACAACTCGAGAAAGTGCAGCAACTCGCCTACGAGCAGATTCTTGCGCAAGGACGCGAGATCAACGGCGTTCCCCGATTGTTGCTCTTCGCATTGGCGCAACCCAACGTGCCCGAGGCGGCTCGCGTGCTAATGGGGCGACTGATACCGAGCCGAGCTGCCATACCTGTTGCGCAACTGCGTAGCGTGGCAGGGCCACAATTGACCGGTGTCCGGCTCGCAGTACGCAGTGTGCTCAACGATATGCGCAGCAGAATTCCGCAATGCTATCGTGCCTGGCGTGCAGGGCGGATGCGCTGGAATAGCCTGCAGCGGGCAGCGGGACTGGTGCGAAGTGCCAATCAACTGCGCGAGTTGATGTTGACTCAAACGCGCTCGGCGACAGGGGCGGATCAATGCACAAGATAAGCGGCCTGTGCGCGATCCTCGCCACGCGGCCTGAGCCGGCAGCCGTCGCGAGCGTGCTGGCGCGCATGGCGCCGTGGCTGGCTCGGCGGCGCATGAACGGCAAGGCTATCGTCGCAGACTATGGCGGGCGGACACGGATCCTCGAGTCAACCGCGCACGCCGGTGCAGACGGCACTCGGTTCCTGCTCACTGGCAGCAATGGGCTGTTGAGCTCGGTCGATCAGGGCTGCTGGCTGGCCTTCGACGGCGAGATCTACAACCGTGCGGAGCTGTGCCAGCAGCTGGGCGCGCCCTACTTGACCCACATCACCAACGCCGGGCTGGTGCTCGCGGCTTACGAGAGATGGGGTGTCGAGTGTGTGAGCCGCTTCAACGGCGCTTGGGCCTTTCTGCTGCTGGATCTGCGGCACGGCAAATTGATCGGCTCCCGGGATCACCTCGGAATCAAGCCGCTCTACTTCGGGGAGCGGAACGGCCACCTGGTATTTGCCGACGATGCGCGGGCGGTCGCGTTGGGATGCTCCGAGGGATTGGAATTTGACGGCGCTCGAGTGAGCGAGTTCCTGCGCGGTTTGCCGCCACGCTCTCTCGGGTCCACGTTCTATCGTGATATCAGAGCGATCCCGCCCGCGTGTGTGTTCGAAGTTGCGATGAGCGACGCGCGGCCCGAGGGGCAGTTTAGAACCTTCTGGCGCTTGACCGCGGACCCTGCGCAGAGCAGGCGTCGCGTGTCGTTCGCCGACGCGCAGGAGGAATTCCTGAACCTTCTGGAAGACTCCATCCGCCTGAGGATTCCGCGCACCGGGAGCTTCGGTTGCCTGCTCTCCGGCGGTCTGGACAGCAGTCTGATCAGCCGCTTGCTCATCGAGCGCGTGCGCCTCACGGACATCCCCACTTACTCGCTCGTCTACTCGGATCCGCAATCGAGCGACTGGCCCAGGATCCAGGCGGTGCTGCGCCAGGGCGGACTGCGCTCGAGCACGATGATGCCTACGGGCGAGACACTGTGGGCTGCGGCGGAGGAAGTGATCGGGATCCAGGGGGCGCCGTTGCTCGGCTTCGATCTGATCGCCCATTGGCAGCTGTTGAAGCGGGTCGCAGAGAGTGATTGCGGCGTGGTGCTCGATGGAGGCGGTGCGGATGAGGTGCTGGGCGCCACGATGAGCCAACAGTTCGCGCTGCTCTGGGATGAGCTGCGGGGACTGCAGCTCTTCAGACTCGCCCGCGAACTGCATGCGGCCGCGCAACGGGAGTCGTGGAGGGCGGCGCTCGGGCACCTGCTGGGGCCGTGCCGGACTCAATGGAGGCTCAAGCACAGCTGGAACACATATGACTGGCTCGCACCGACAGAGGGGCCGGCACGCGGTCCGCGGGCGCCTTCAGCAACCGGCCTCACCGCTGTGCAGCGAGCGGTGCGGCTGCAGGTCTGTGAACAGAACGTCGCCACCGTCCTTGCCTACGCCGCTCAGAGCGCCGCGGCCGCCGAGGTCAGCATCCGCCGGCCGTATCTGGATCATCGCCTGGTGGAATATTGCTTCCGGCTGCCGAGCGAATACCGCGCCGAGATCGGGGTACGGAAACGGATTCTGCGCGAGGCGGCGAAGCGCTATCTGCCGCCTGAGCTGTTCGCGAGTCCCAGCCGGCCGTTCATGGATTCTGAGCGGTGGGCGAGCATGCTGCGCCAACACGGCGATGCGCTGCGGGAGATGGCGGGGGCGCGCATCATGGCGCAGCTCCCCATGATCAATGCCGTAAACATGCGCCGATTCGTCAATGACTACCTGGCGGCCAAGCATGATGACGGTGCGGCGGTCTGGCGGCTGTATACGACGTGGCGCTGGCTCGAGTCGCTGCGCGCACTGCGCACCCGCAGTCCGCAAGCAGGTTCTCAGCCCTCCGCCTCCTGGGCGAAGCTCATGCCAACGGTATTGAAGCCGCTGTCGACGTAGACGATCTCGCCGGTAATGCCGGCGGCGAGATCGGAGCACAGGAAGGCAGCGGCATTGCCCACGTCCTCGACGGTTACATTGCGGCGCAGAGGGGAGACCTCGGCGACCCGGCTCAGCATCTTGCGAAATCCCGCGATGCCGGCGGCCGCCAGCGTCTTTATCGGCCCCGCCGAGATGCCGTTGACGCGGATGCCCTGTGGCCCCAGGTCCGCCGCCAAAAACCGCACGTTCGCCTCGAGGCTCGCTTTGGCGAGGCCCATCACGTTGTAGCTCGGGATCGAGCGGACCGCGCCGAGATAGGTCAATGTCAGGAGCGCCCCGTTGCGACCTGCCATGAGCGGACGCGCGCCGCGCGCGAGCGCAGTGAAGCTGTAGCTCGATACGTCATGCGCGATGCGGAACGCCTCTCTCGTCGTGTTCTCGACGAAGCTTCCCACGATCGCCTCGCGCGGCGCATACGCCACCGCGTGGATCACGATGTCGAGCCGGCCCCATTCGCGTTTCAGCAAATCAAAGGCGGCATCGAGCTGCCCGTCCAGCGTGACATCGAGCGGCATCGTGAGCTGTGACCCGAGCGAATGGGCCAGCGGCTCGACCCGTTCCTTCATCTTGTCGTTGACATAGGAGAAGGCGAGCTGCGCCCCCTCGCGATGCATCGCCTGCGCGATGCCCCAGGCGATCGAGCGGTCGGTCGCCACACCTACGATGAACGCGCGCTTGCCGGCCAGAAATCCCATGGGCTTGAGCCTCCGAGGCTTGCTATGCATCGGCACGGAAAGACGGGCAGTTTAGCGAACCCCGGGGCGAAGCGGGGTGGGGGGCCGGATCAGCTGCGGCGCGCGAGCCGGATCGTCAGTCTCTGTCCGGCCAGGATCGCGCCGCGCGCGCTCATGCCGTTCCAGGACATGATCTGCGACACCGAGACCTGGAACAGCTTGGCGATCTGGTCCAGGGTGTCGCCGCCGCGCACGGTGTAGATGACGCGCCGGCCGGCAGCCGAGCCGCCCGATGCTCGCGATCCGGAGCCGGACAACCGGATCTTCTGTCCGGCACGCAGCGTGTCGCCGGGATGCATGCCATTCATCATCGCGAGGGTCTTCACGTTCATGCCATGGCGGCGTGCAATGGCCCACAGCGAGTCGCCCTCACGCACCACGTGCACGTGCGGACGGCGGGCCGAACGGCCACGTCCGTCGGCGCGCGCCGCGGCGAGTATCACTTTGGCAGGCAGTGTGAAAACGGTGGACGGCACACGCAGGTCCGATCCGATCGTCGGGCGGCCCGAAGGCAGATCGTTGAGCTCGCGAATCACGTTCGCCGTCGTCTGGAACTGCTGTGCAACCGTTGAAATCGAGTCGCCCCTGCGCACCGTGTAGTGGGTGACACCCAGGCGTTGATCTTCGGTCAGCTGCGCGACGTTCTGGGTGAACACCTGCGCTCCGTCCACGGGCAGCAACAGGAAGTGCGGGCCCGCCGGATCGGTGGCCCAGCGGTGGAAAGCCGGGTTGAGCTCGTAGAGCTCATCGGGGCTCACGCCGGCGATCTCGGCCGCGAGCTTCAGGTTGATCTGTCCCTTCGTCTCGACGCGAGTGAAATAGGCCAGGTTCGGAATGGGGCTGATCGCGAGCCCGTAGCGCTCGGGGTCGGCGACCAGGCGCTTCATCGCGAGCAGCTTCGGCACGTAGGCTCGGGTCTCCTTCGGCAGCTTCAGGCTCCAGAAGTCGACTGGCTTGCCCTTCCTGCGGTTGTGCTCGACCGCGCGCTCGATTTTCGCTTCGCCGCAGTTGTAGGCCGCGATCGCCAGCAGCCAGTCGCCGTCGAACTCATCGTGCAGCGATTCCAGGTAATCGAACGCCGCGCGCGTGGATTCCACGATGTCGCGCCGGCCGTCGTACCACCAGTCCTGCTTGAGCCCGAAACGCGAGCCGGTGCCCGGAATAAACTGCCACAGGCCCGAGGCCCGGGCGCGCGAGTAGGCGTAGGGCTCGAAAGCGCTCTCCACGACCGGCAGCAACGCGAGCTCGAGCGGCATGTCGCGCGCTTCGAGCTCGGTGACGATCTGATACAGGTAGAGCTCGGCTCGCCCGAAGGCGCGCTCCATGTAATCCGGATTGGAGGCGTACCAGTTCACCTGCTGATCGATCGCCCGGCGGTCGTCGGCGTCTTCCAGCTTGAACCCCGCGCGCATCCGATCGAACAGATCGGCGTACTGTGCGGGCGTGAGGCCGGCGACCTGCGTGGGTTGCGCGGGAGCTTCGGGCTCGAGCGGCTCGACGGCGAGCGGTGACTGGGCAAAAGGCGGCGTCGGAGGCTCGGGGTAGGTGCTGCTCGGCCCCTCGGGAGGCACGGCGCCGACCACTTGCTCGACAGGACCCGCGAGCGGCCGCTCGGCCGGCGCGTGTGCACACGCCGAGACCACGAAGATCGTTAAGGTCAGCAGTCCATGACGCATGTATCGAATCGCTTCCGTCGCCAAGTTCCGTACCCCATAACGGCGTGTTAACTTTCCCCCCGCGCCGGAGCGAGGGGGCCCCTGGCTAGGAACGCTACTGGTTCATGCCAGGGAATTTAACCGGTAACTTCACACTATTGCCAGGGCTGCCACCGTGCTAGTTCGCAGTTCACGGATTCAGGATCGCGACGCCGCTCTGAGGGCCTGGTGGCAGGGCCCCCTGGGGCGGGCGTTGCTGGCGGCCGAATCGGAGCTGCTCGGGGAGGCGCTCGAGGACGTTTTCGGCTGGGAATTGCTGCAAATCGGCGCCTGGGGCAGCGCGCGCGAGTTGTTGGGCGGCTGCCGCACCCGGCGCCAGACGATCCTGGCGCCCCCCGGTTTCCCCGACGGGGCCGATATAATCGCCCGACCGTCGCAAATCCCCGTCACCAGCGACTCGATGGACGCGGCACTGCTGCCCCACACACTGGAGTTCGCGACGGATCCGTACGCCATCGTCCGCGAGGCGGATCGCGTCCTGGTCGGCGAGGGGCAGCTGCTGGTACTCGGTTTCCGGCCCTGGAGCTTCTGGGGCATGCGCGCCCGCTGGAGCCGCAGCGGCTTCCCACCCGGCATACGCCGTGTGCTGTCCGAGAGACGGCTGCGCGAGTGGCTCGTGCTGCTGGATTACGAGGTCGTCGCCACGCGACATTACCTGTACGGCAGCCCGTGGAGCGCGGGCCTGTCGGAGGGCGAGGGGAGCGGCCGGTTCCTGCGCCGCGGCCTCACGCACCCGCTGCCCGCGAGCGCTTATCTTCTCAAGGCGCGCAAACGCGTCTACACGCTGACGCCGATCCGACCGAGAGTGCGCGAGAAGCCCGCCGTGCTCGGCGGGCTCGTCAAGCCCACCACCCGTTCACGGGCATGATGACTGCTACGTTCGTCCGAGCGGCGACGGCGCGCCCGTGAGCGTCGTAGAGATCTACACGGACGGGGCCTGCCGCGGTAACCCGGGCCCGGGCGGCTGGGCCGCGCTGCTCAGCTTCGGTGAGCGCGAGAAGGAGTTGGCCGGCGCCGAAGCGATGACGACCAACAACCGGATGGAGCTCACGGCGGTGATTCGCGCTCTCGAATCGTTGAAGCGCCCGGTGCAGGCGCGCGTGTACACCGACTCCGAGTACGTACGTCGCGGCATCACGGAGTGGTTGGGTGGATGGAAAGCGCGCGGCTGGCGCACGGCGGATCGCAAACCGGTGAAGAATCAGGATCTGTGGCAGCGGCTCGATGAGCTGGCAGCCGGGCACCAGATCGAATGGCACTGGGTGCCCGGTCACGCGGGCGTGCCCGGCAACGAGCGCGTCGACCGACTCGCGAATGAGGCGATCGATGCCTTACAACAGGGTCACTTACGGTAAACTTCGCTTTATGCGGCAGATCGTCCTTGACACCGAGACCACGGGCCTAGAACCCGAGCTCGGTCACCGTATCATCGAGATAGGTTGCGTCGAGCTCGTGAACCGCCGCTCGAGCGGCCGCACGTTCCATCGCTATCTCAATCCCGAGCGTGATATCGAGGAAGGCGCACTCGCCGTGCATGGCATCTCGCGCACGGACCTCGAAGGCAAGCCGACGTTTGCCGAGATCGTCGAGGAGCTGATCACCTTCATTGCCGGCGCCGAGCTCGTGATCCAAAACGCCGCATTCGACGTGGCGTTTCTCGACGCGGAAATCGCCCGCACTGCAGGTGAGCCGCGCGCCGTAGCATCCTACTGCCAGGTGTTGGATACACTCGCCCTCGCGCGCGAGATGCATCCCGGGCAGCGCAACGACCTCGACGCCCTGTGCAAGCGATACAGGGTCGACAACTCGCGCCGCGAGCTGCACGGGGCGCTGCTCGATGCACGAATCCTCGCCGACGTCTATCTCGCAATGACCGGTGGTCAGGGTGCACTTGCCCTGACGGAAAGCGAGGCACAGGCCCGCACCGCCGATGGCACGCGCCCCGTGCGGGCTCTGGTGCGGACTGCAGTGCCACTACGCATCGTGATGGCGACGGAAGAAGAGTCCCGTGCGCACGAAGACATGTTGATGCTCATCGCAAAGGTAAGCGGCGGGCAATGCCTCTGGCCTCCCGCGGATGCGCTCGCGGCCCTCGAGATGAACCGCTCAAGTGCCTGAGCCGCATTCTGCGCCGCGATCCGGCGCCAAGAAGTACTGGGAACAAATGGTGCTCAACCTGCGTAAATGCCGCATTGGCGTCGTCGGTCTTGGTTATGTCGGTCTGCCGCTCGCGGTGGAGTTCGGTAAGCGTTTCGAGACCAGGGGATTTGACGTGAAGCCGGCCCGAGAGCGCGAAGCTCCTGAGCTTCACGACCAATCTCAGCGACCTCAAACGTTGCCGCGTGTTCATCGTCACCGTGCCGACGCCCATTGACGGATACAAGCGCCCGGACCTGACGCCACTCGAGCGCGCGAGTGAGAGCGTCGGCAAGGTCGTGAAGAAGGGCGATGTGGTGGTGTACGAGTCCACGGTCTATCCCGGCTGCACGGAAGAAATCTGTGTACCGATCCTGGAACGCGAGTCCGGACTCAAGTTCAATAAGGACTTCTTCGTCGGCTACAGTCCGGAGCGCATCAATCCAGGCGACAAGGAGCACCGGCTCACCACGATCAAGAAGGTCACCTCCGGGTCCACTCCCGAAGTCGCCGAGTTCGTCGACCAGCTCTACAAGACGATCGTCAAGGCGGGCACCCACAGGGCCTCGAGCCTCAAGGTTGCAGAGGCCGCCAAGGTCATCGAGAACACGCAGCGCGACGTGAACATCGCGCTCATCAACGAGCTGGCTCTCATCTTCAACCGCCTCGGCATCGATACCGAGGAAGTGCTGAACGCGGCGGGCAGCAAGTGGAACTTCCTCCCATTCAGGCCGGGCCTGGTCGGCGGACATTGCATCGGGGTCGATCCGTATTACCTCACGCACAAGGCGCAGGAGATCGGCTACAACCCGGAGATGATTCTCGCGGGCCGCCGTTTGAACGACAACATGTCGCTCTACGTGGCAGGCGAGATCGTCAAGCTCATGACGCGCAAGCGCATCCACGTCAATGGGGCTCGCGCGCTCATTCTGGGCCTCACGTTCAAGGAGAACTGCCCCGATATCCGCAACTCAAAAGTGGTCGACGTCGTGCGCGAGCTGCAGAAGTACGGTGCGGACGTCGACATCTACGATCCATGGGTGGATGGGGCGGAGTGCAAGCACGAGTACGGCCTGCGGCCCGTGCGCGCTCTCGAGTCAAAG
>VBNY01000445.1:2899-5491 GCA_005877705.1 Gammaproteobacteria bacterium | reverse complement strand
CCGCAGCACCGGCCATCCCGCGGTGCGCCGGTCCAGGCGCCAAAGCCGCTCGTACAAGTGCGAGTGCCTTTCTCTCAGCCACGTCAGGTACGGCGGCGGGACGAGCAGGCAGAGCCCGCGGTAATGCTCCAACGTGAATTGACGCTCGAATGCGCGATAGAGCTCACGTGGGGTGTAGTAGCGCGTCCACACAACGCGTTTGTTCATGCTCACCGGCACCATGCTGCCTGCAAAGCGCACGCTGATCCGTCCCCAGTTCCGCCTGCGGGCGTAGTACCCAATCTCCCATGGGCAGATCCGGCCAATGACCGTAAACACCAGTGCCCCCCGAGGCTTGAGGAGACGAGCGCATTCCACTGCCATTGCAGCCAAGTCAGGCACACAGTTCAGCGCACCGAGATTGGAATAGGCGCCATCGAATTGACCCTGGTCCTCGATGCGGCAAAGCTCATGAGCTCCCACCGTGATCGTGCGCACGCGGTTCGTCAATTGCTCGCGTTCGGCGCGCTCGTGCGTGCGCTCGACCATCCGTGGCGACCAATCCGTCGCGGTGACGTAGTGCCCGACTCGGGCCATGCGTACGGCATCCAAGCCCGTGCCGCATCCGAGGTCGATCAGCCTGCTGCCCGCAGCGAATGTGGCATCCAACCTGCGCCACATCTCAGTGCGCATGTCCTGGATCAGCGCGTTATTGCCGCGCGGCCCATCGTAGTCCGCCGCGACGCTGTCGAAGGCGTCCCGTGTGTCATGCAGCTGCGCGAGCTTATCGTCCGCGGCTGTGAGGTCTGCACGAGGTGATATATTCATTGAGTTACTTAGGGCTTCAGATGCGCCGCAGGAAATCCCGCACCGCTGACATATCGGCTGACCCGTTTCAAGAGCGGCAGGCTCCCCCGCCGCGCGCACGCATGCGTCTGCTCGGCGGCGAGTTTGAGTTTGAGTGCGGCAGCTCCAAGCTGCAGCGCCTCGTAGATTGGGCTTACGGTGGTCTGCCGCGGCACAAGCTCGCCGCAGTTGCACCTCGCTTTCGCGTCAGACTGGCGCTCGCACCGCGCGACCGCCCGCGGCCGCAGGCTGATCCATCGCGGATCGAGATGCTTTCCGGGGCGGGACTGCTGTGCGGAACCACGAGCTCCTCGGACTTTGCAGTCCTGTCCCCCGAGCACCGAGCGGCGCTTGTCGTGGTGTCGCGAGACATGCTCCGATTCCCTTACCACACCCGCTATGAGCTCATCGAGTTTGCGGTGTTCACGCTCGCGGCGCGTGCCCAGGCGCTGATGCCGCTGCACGCCGCATGCGTCGGCCACGCCAGTCGCGGACTTCTGTTGATCGGCGAGAGCGGCGCCGGGAAGTCGACCGCTTCGTTGCACTGCCTGTTGCGCGGTCTGGATTTTCTCGCGGAGGACAGTGTGTTTGTGACGCCGGATACCCTGCTCGCCACGGGGGTCGCGAACTTCTTGCACGTGCGCCGCGATGCGCTGCACTTTGTGCCGGCCGCCGCTGCGTCTGTGATCCGGCGCTCGCCCGTTATCCGCCGGCGCAGCGGCGAGAGTCACGGGTGTCGTATTCATTTCTCCCCAGCCGGCTCGCCAGGGTTCTTTGCTGACGCCGCTGCGCCGTCACGAGGTTGTCGCGCGATTTCAGAGGAGCCAGCCGTACGCCGCCAGTCAAGCCGGGTGGAAGACATTTAGCAGGCAAATCTCCGCAGCGCCTGCGTTTGAGCTGCGCAGAGGCCGCCATCCGGCCGAGGCTGTCGACGCGTTGCAAGGACTGCTGGCGGGTGCGGCGGGCCACCCTAGTGCGCCCTGCCCAGAGAAGCCCGCAAGGGCTGCATCGTTTCCGTGCGAGTAGGTCTCGAGGTAACCCAGCGCAGAATGCGCCGCGCTTGCGACTGCTCGTACCACTGCGGCTCGGATGCCCAAGGCTCCGTGCGCGAGAGCAGACTCAACTGCGAGAGCTGCTCGGTTCCCGGCCTGATGCGGCTCAGGATGTAGCGCAGCATCTCGCTGACCGACCTGCTCCAGAGGATCCCGGGAATAGGATCGATGAAAACATGCGAATACGACACATCCGACAGCGTGCGGCGCCGGGATGCGTCGCGGAGCAGCCGCGGACAATCCGGTTCCAGGCCCGTGATCACCTCGGGTGGCACCGCGGTCGCGAAGTACCGCGCAGTCAGCAAGATGGGTGCGGCCGCCCACCAAAGCCTGTGATCGCGGCCCCGGTAGTCGATGAATTCCTGCCAGTCCGTACCCGTCATACGTTCACTCAGTCGCGCGATATCGCACAGCTGAATGAGCCGCAGTCCGCGATGCACCATCGTACCGGCCGCGTGAGCGAGTACATGCAGCATCAGAGACGCGAGCGATGGATAGTTGTTCAGTCCAGGCTGCAAACGCTGCGGAAACACCAGATCCGAGAGGTCGGTCTCATGCAGCGGCAGACGCTCCGCGACCTTGCTGTGTAAATCGATTTTGATGGGGTTGTCGAAGTGCTCGCCGAGCGCTGCATGGGCGCTGCCGTGTTCCGGGTCGAAGCTGCGATGCTTCCACGTCATGCCGACCTCGTGGTACCCGAGCGCCGTGAGCACCC
>VBNY01000445.1:478-2783 GCA_005877705.1 Gammaproteobacteria bacterium | reverse complement strand
CCGGCTGTCGATCAGGCGCAGAAGCGCCACGATGCGCTGGTGCCGGCCCAGGGTATGAGCTCTCTGCTCCTCGAGAAACTGCGCCCAGGCGGGTGGACCCTGCCAGTGCAGCGTCGACGACAACAGCGGCGACACGCCATGCATCGCGGCAACGGCCCGCGCGACGCACCACTCGAAATCACACCACTGCGGCTCACTATCCGTCGGGTGCGCCAGCTCGGCCGCCAGCGTCTCTGTGGTCTTGCGCAAAGCGGCCTGGACCACGTCAGCAGGCGGCATCGACCGGTCAAAGCTCATGATGTGAGCAGCTCCGCTACTGAATGCCGCAGCCGATTGCGTTGGCCTCACTGCTCGTCGAACGGTACTGAAACTCGAGCGACAGCAATTCCACCCAGCGCCGATCCAACAGGCGGCGCGTCCGTCGATACTCGCTGCTCTGCCTCTCGACGTCGGGTTGCTCGAGAGCGACCTGCTCGTGCAGGAGGTTACGGATCGCGCGATAGAAGTGCGAGTTGTAGGTACCCTGGAACATCATGTCGAGGTCATCGCTCTCCTGCCAGTGGGTCTTGGCGCGCAGCTGCTGCTTGACCAGCTCGTAGAACTTCGTGCCGGGCAGGGGGTATGACACGCTGATGCCGACATCATCGGGTCGCCCCACCTCAAGAAGGTCGCGGGTAGCTACGATATCGGCCAGATCCTCGCCCAGATAACCCAGCTGTATGAAAAAGCCGACGCGGATGGAGCGGGCCTTCAACCGGGCGCGCGCTGCCAGGATTTCGGCTACTGTGGTGCCCTTGTTCATGGCGTCCAGTACGCGCTGGCTGCCGCTCTCGGCGCCGATCCAGACTTCGCGGCAGCCGGCATCCTTCAATGCCGACGCCATCCGCTCGCTGACGAGGTCGGCGCGTAGCTGGATGGTAAAGGGAATGGCGCCGCCGGCGGCCTGCACCGCACTCGCGAATTCGGCCACCCAGTTGACCCGGAAGCCGAAGATATCGTCGGCAAACCACACGTGGTCGGGACTGAATGCGCGCTTCAGATGCGCCATCTCCGCGGCGACCGAGGCCGGTGCGCGCTGCAGGTATTGGTTGCCCCAGATCGGCTTGGCGCACCAGGCGCAGCGAAACGAGCAGCCGCGCGAGGCGGCCATGTTCAGGCTGAAATAGCCATGGGCCTTCAGCCACACGCCGCGGTAGCGATCGATGTCCACCAGATCCCACGCCGGCAGCTCGCCCTGGTCGGGGGTCGGGAGAATTCTCGCGCCATTTGCACGCGTCACCTTGCCGGCCGCAAGCGAGGCGACCCCGGACAGGCCTTCCAGGAGCTCGCCGGCGTGCGCCTCCGGACGGGAGTCGAGCCTTGGCAGCAGCGCGAGCAGGGTTGCAAGACCCTCGCCGAGCAGCGCGACATCCGCTCCCGCAAGCAGATACGGCTCAGGGGCATCGCTGACGTCGGCACCTGCCGCGATTACTCGGGCGCCGCTGCGGTGTGCGACAGTAATCATCTCGCACGCAGCACGGCGCATCTTTCCGAGGCACATCTTGCTCAGAAAGTTGAAGTTGTCCTCGTAGAAGAGCACCAGCTGGGGTCTTACGGCCCGCAGCTTGTGGTGGTAGTCCTGGATGCCGTCTGCCAGCATGGCGTCGAACAGCGCCACCTCGTGCCCCGCCCGCCGGAGGATCGAGGCGAGCTGCAGGGTCGCGAGCGGTGGATAGGGTTTGGCCCGCTCCAGCTGCTTCTGATCGAAGCGCAGAAAATACGAGTGGCAAACCAGGATCGAAAGCATTGTCCGCAGGCGCTCCGGTCAGTCATCCGCGAGGAAGGACACCTGTGCTCACGCGCGGCCCCAGGCACCAAGTCAGACTTCCGCCAGTACGTATGTACTCCGGGAGGGGACTTGAGTTCAATGGTGAGAGCGATGGTGCTGGGACCGCAGGCCGCAGCCGAGGACGTGGGGGTTCTCAGCTGAGGCTCGACCTGCGCGGAAGCTAGAGCCCCGAGCGGGCGCTTCGCGGGGATGTATTTCGGTAACATTCGAGGGCAGATGCGCCCTGAGGGGCGAAGGGCCGCGCGAATCATCAGGGTGAGGACGCACAATGAGCGACGAAATTGTGTTCTACAGCAGCCCGATGTCCCGCGGGCGCTTGGTGCACTGGATGTTGGAGGAAGTGGGAGCGCCCTATCGGTTCGAGGTAGTGAACTTGGAGCGGGGTGATCAGAAAAAGCCGGGCTTCCTCGCGGTGAACCCCATGGGCAAGGTTCCAGCAATTGTCCACCGCGGCACAGTGGTGACCGAGTGCGCAGC
>VBNY01000445.1:0-425 GCA_005877705.1 Gammaproteobacteria bacterium | reverse complement strand
GAGCCGGCGGTGATCGATCGGATGTTTTCGCGCCCGGCACCCTCTCGACCGGCTGCGCTGGGCTATGGCTGCTACGAAGACACGGTCAATGCGCTGCACAAGGCCATTACTCCCGGCCCCTATCTCCTCGGGACCGAGTTCAGTGCGGCGGACGTCTACATCGGCGCGCAGATTGTCTTTGGCATGATGGTCAATGCTCTGGAAGCGCGGCCGGCTTTTCAGACCTACGCGAGCCGTTTGCAGGAGCGCCCTGCATACAAGCGATTTATCGAGAAGAGCGACGAGATCGCAGCAGAGATGAAAAAAGCGAGTTGACGCGGCCTTTAGATTAAGACCGCCGTCGCATTTTCTGCGAGCTCGAGTTGCCAGCGGGCCGCCACCAGGGCGACCCTATAAAGTCACGACCTGGGGATTGCGGACTTCGT
>VBNY01000444.1 GCA_005877705.1 Gammaproteobacteria bacterium | reverse complement strand
GATCGCGCACGGGCCGAGGCCGTCGCCGCCCAGAACCGGTGCGTCGATCAGTTGGGGGGCGCGATTCGCCGCTATCTCGCCGACGTGGGCGGCGAGCAGACCCTCGACAACCAGCGGGAGGGTGCCCGGGGCCAGGACATTCTGTCGGCGGTGATCAATCTCGAGCACATCGCCGACATCGTCGCCAACAGTCTAGTTGACTTTGCGGTGCGGAGCGTCAAGCGGGGCCAGGCGCTCTCGCCGGAAGAGCTCGAGACTGTAGACGCCATGCACGGTGAACTGCTCGAGAGTCTGCGGCTCGCGCTCGCCGTGTTCCTGCAGGCCGAGCTCCGTGACGCCAAGCGTTTGGCCGCCCGCAAGGCACGGTTTCGCGAGTTCGAAGCGGCCGCAACCGTGTTGAGCGTGCGCCTCCTGCGCTCTGCGGCCGCCGCGAGCCGGCTCGCAGAAGCCGACGGAGCCGAGCGCATCGCCGAGGAGAGTGATCTCTTTCTGCGCACCGTGCGGGATCTTAGGCGTGTCCACTCGCACCTCGCGAGCTTCGCCTACCCGGTCGTCCATCGAGTACGTGGCCGCCGCCATCGCGGCACAGTGGGCGGCGCGGCCGAAGCTAGTGCCGTCAGTTCCACTGCGACGACGCCTCCCCTGTCGCCACGGAAGTCCACTGGCCCAGATGAGGACGATTTGGCATAACCAACGGTCGTATGCCGCTACAACCCTCCTGCACAGTAGCCGACTCCGTTGAGGCTCGTGTTGCTCCATAACGTCTGTACCGGGTAGGCAGCGCCGTCGTTCCCGGTCATGTTGAACGGCGCACCTGGGACCTGCAGCCCATCTCCCACCCACGCGCACTTGTCGCCGATCTCCCAACCCTGGTAGTCGAACCAGGCGCCGTACTGGAGCAGCCCTGCGGACGACTCGGCACCGGGATCAGTGAGCGTCTCGGCGATCTCATGACCGAGCACGATTGTGACACCGTCGAGATCGCCGCTCGGCGCGGGATTGACGAAGTCCTTTCCGCATCCGCCGCCTGCGTTGAGCACGTAAGGCATGTTGACGAACGCCATGCCCGCAGTCACCCCCGGATAAGACAGTGGCGTCGTGAAATCGTGCCACGCGCAGTAGGAGTTCTGGTTGAAGCCGGCCTCATTGAACTTCTGCGGCGTCGCAACCACGACCTGCGCATTGGCCAGGTCCCCGATACCGAAGTGCAGCACAGCGCGGGCCGCTTCCTGGGCGAGATCGAGCGGGCTCAGATTGTCGTGTATAGGATTGGTGTTGTCGTACCAGAGGCCCGCGAGCTCGTGCGCAGGATTGCCGACATTGGCATAGGTCCCATTGTAATTGCTCTGGTAGTACTGGGCGGAGACCTTGCCCCAGGAAGTTCCGCCGATCGCCGCGATAAAACGCGTCATCAGTGCAGCCACACCGTCGGGATCGCTCGCAGGGTTGGTAGATGATGTGTGATCGAATGCGCCAGGCTCGCCCCATCCCCAGAGGACGAGGTAGACTTTGGGCCTTATCTGCACGTTACCCCCGAAGTAGGCCATATTGACCGGCATCGGCTGTCCAGCGGCGACGCCGGGCGGGCAGATCCCTGTAGTCATGCAAATATCCACTGTCGGCGGCATTATCCCGGCCGCCGGCATGGCATGAGGGTTGGTAGGCGCAGAACGTACGCAACCCTGGCCCGTGACATCGAAGGCCCTGTTGCTCCACAACGGTTGCACGGCGAACTTCGTGTGATTGTTCATGGAGACGTTGGCCAGATCGGTCCAGGCGCACTTGTCGCCGTTCTCGCTCCCCTGGATGTCGTTCCATCCGTCCTGAATGCTCGCGAAGTTATCGGGATCGGTAACCGCCTCTGCATACTCGTGGCCGACGACGATGCTGTATCCGTCGAAGACGCCGTGGCCGAAGCTGTCGCTGACAACGTTGACCGAATTCATTCCGCAACCGCCGGCGCCGAGCGCCGGCCAGTTCGCGTTGAGGAACGGTATGAACGCGTATTGCACGCGGTAGGGATTGCCGGAACCGCCGCTGCTGGTGGTCTGCGTGTGATAGCCGCAGTAGACAGGCTGCCCGGTGCCGATAGTCGTGGGCGGCGTCAGGATGATGTACGTCGCCTGCGGGTTGTAACCGAAATGCGCTGCGGCGCGTATGGCCTCCATAGCGAGCGGATCATCCACCAGGTTCTCCGCCAAGCCCAATGTCACGATGTCGCTCGGCACGGGCGTGGGATCGGTCCATACACCTTTGAGCTGCTTGCGCGGATCTGTAACGTAGTTGCCTCCACCCACCGCGGCACAGCTAGTCGTCCCCGCCGCTACGTTCTTGCAGTACTCGTCCTGAATGGCGGCCCAGGACGTACCGCCGAGATTGCTC
Source organism: Gammaproteobacteria bacterium (assembly GCA_005877705.1). Lineage (GTDB taxonomy): Bacteria > Pseudomonadota > Gammaproteobacteria > Steroidobacterales > Steroidobacteraceae > 13-2-20CM-66-19. The sequence goes on along the minus strand of VBNY01000444.1, from coordinate 1,471 downwards.
AGGAACGAAGTCACATAGTTCTGCAGTTGCTGGCTCGTATACGCGCTCCCGTTGGCGTCGGTCGTAGTGAAGCCATTCGCCCAATCGGGCCCCCAGAAGACCAGGTACGTAGCCGGCACGGTCTCCACGCCTATCGCGCCCGAACCCGCATTGCCGCCGTGATAAATGAGGTCATTCGCCAGAGACGACGGGCTCGGCGTGTTGGGTTGGCCGGGCGCCCAGAAGAAGTGCTTGGGGTTGCGCGGTGGCTGCGCATCGGCGGCGGAAGTCGCTAATGCAAACAGCAAAGCAACGACCAGGTGCAAACCAGAAATCCACTTGCCGGAATGGGTGCGCATTTTGTGGTCTCCCACGTCGTAAGGAAGACTACGGGCTTGCCGGCCTCCCCCCTCCGACCGTACAGCCCAAGCTTCCGTTGCCCGCAGCGCGTTCCTTAAGGACCCGGAACGCGACACAGGTTGCCGGGCTGTGCGCAAACCCGGCTCCGCTTGCGCTCGAGACCGTAGCTAGGACCACTACTGAATGTCAACGCTCACGGAGCAGAAATTGAGCTCTGGTAGTAGTGCACCTACCATAAAATCAGGAATAGAGCCTACAGAACCAACCCTCCTCCTTCCCCGAGGCTCACATTCGCGCTGTGTTCAGCGCCCTGATCTCAGGCCCGGGACCAGACTGAGAGCGACGACGGCTAATCCCTCAAATCCGCAGGCGATCACGGCTCGAAGTCAGTGCCCAGGGATAGCTGCCGCCAGGTATCGAATTCGACTGTCATGCTGCCCAGCTTCTTGTCGATGGTGCGCATCGCAAAGGACCCGGCGGCGAAGCGCATGGGTGGCTTCGCCTCGCCTGCCAGTCGAACCATTGCCTCCGCGAGTTTTGCAGGATCGCCAGGCTGCTGGCCGCTGCGCTGCTCGAAAGACGCTTGAACCTGCGCCCGCCTCTCGTTGTAGTCATCCAAGAGCCTCCCGCCGAAGCGCAGCGACTCTTTGGTCAGAAAGTCCGTTCGGAAGGGACCGGGCTCGACAATGGTCACAAAGATACCGAAGGGAGCGAGCTCCTGTGCCACTCCGTGCCGCGGATGCCGGCAACCGACGAGAGGTTGAAAATCCGTCCCCTGCGCGCCGCTCGCATCAACGGCAGAACTGCCCGGGTGACGCTGAAAACACCAAACAGATTGGTGGCGTACTGGTTCTGAACGTCGCTGTCGGTCGTCTCCTCGAAGAACCCCAGATGGCCGTATCCCGCATTGTTCACCAGCACGTCGATCGAACTGAATCGTTTGACGGCAGCGTCCACGGCGCTTCGGACCTGCTCCGCATCCGTTACATCCAGCTCCACTGACAGGAGCTGGGCGTTGTCAGCCCCGAGACTCCGCGTAACAGCAGATTGCTTGCGGCTCGCGGCCACGACTCGGTCCCCGGCCCTCAGCGCCGCCTTAGCAGTCTCTACGCCAAGCCCGCGGCCTGCGCCG
>VBNY01000443.1 GCA_005877705.1 Gammaproteobacteria bacterium | reverse complement strand
CAACCCGATCACCTGCACTGCGCAGAAAGTCAGCATCATGGCCGCGAGATACGCGGGCCACAGACGCGACACGCGCGAGACGACAAAGTCCATCGGCCTGCGGGTGCGATCCAGGGTCATGAAGATCACGAATCCGCTGATGCAGAAAAAGAACTCGACGCCGAAGAAACCGAAGGGCAGTTTGACGGCGGCCGGAGGCAAACCTGGAAAGAGCTCGGCGTAGCGCACCGTGTAGTGATAGAGCATCACCGCCACGGCCGCGAGGCCCCGCAGAACATCGAGTTCGAGGACCCGCTCGTCCCGCCCGCCCTTGGGTGTGCTCATGTCCGCTCTAACCGCTTGGGAGGGTTGCAGCCTCCGGACGATTAGGTGCAGCAAACCCTGTGCCCGGCGGTTGGGTAGGCTGCGGTCGGAATGCGGTTACACTGCGCGTTAGCTCAGCAAGCGCGTTCCATTGCGGCTGCAGCGAGCATGCCCTGACCGAACATAATGCGACGGCGTCTGCAGTTTTCCACGTTGCCCTGCGATAATCCTCGTTGCGAGGGGCATGGGTATCGTTTTTGCTACCCCGTCAGGGTAGCGGACGAGGCCGCCACAAGAAACTCTGAACTCCCAAGGGGCCGCGGTGCGGGCACATGAGTTTATCCAGGCAATTCAGAAAGATAACCGCTAAAATCTGCAGCCCATCCGAATGAAGAGCCTAATGCATTACAGCACGGTGACAGGACGGGCTCGCCCGCTCATCCTGCCGCTGGTTTTGGCCAGCCTCGCGGGCGGTTGCAACGGCTCCATGGCGCAAGTGCCCGGCCCGGGTGCCGTCAAGGCGCCAGCCGAGCGGCCGGCGGTCAGCCCGCCTTCCTCTTCTTCTTCTGCGGCTTCTGCCGCGGCTGCTGCTTCCTCCACTTCCGGCGAGTACATCATAGGGCCGGGCGACACTCTCAAGATCAACGTGCTGCGCAACCCGGAGCTCAATGCCGAAGTGCCGGTGCGCCCCGACGGAAAGATCTCCACGCCGTTGGTCAATGACGTGGTCGCGGTCGGCAAGACGCCCACCCAGCTCGCGCAGGAGATGGAGAGGGTCATCGGCGAATTCGTGCGCGCACCGACTGTGAACGTGATCGTGACCCATCCCGCCAGCACGTACAGCCAGGTGAAGGTCGTGGGCCAGGCCGTCAGCCCCAAGGCCGTGCCCTACCGCAGCGGCATGACCGTCCTCGACCTCGTGATCGAGGTGGGGGGGCTGTCGCAGTTCGCGGCCGGCAATCGGGCCAAGATCGTCCGCGTCGAGGGGCAGTCGACTCGCGAGATTCACGTGCGCCTGAACGATCTGCTGAACAAGGGGAAGATCTCGGAGAACGTCCCGCTGCGGCCGGGCGACATTCTGGTCATCCCGGAAACTCTGTTCTGACGCCCGGGCAGCTCTGCGAGGTCTTGCGCACCATGAAGGAACAGATTGAAGCCCTGCTGAGCGCGATTCGGTCCACGTGGCGCTTCCGCTGGATGGCGCTCGGGGTCGCTTGGCTAGTGGCAATCCTGGGCACGGTGTTAGTGCTCGCGCTGCCCAACAAATATCAATCGCGCGCGCAGATCTATGTCGACACCCGCTCGGTGCTCAGACCCTTGCTGCAGGGTCTTGCGGTCAGTCCCCAGACTCAGGATCAGACCGATGTCGTGCGCCGGGCGCTGCTCGCGCGGCCGTCCCTGGATCAGGTCGCAAGAAAAGTCGGACTCTACAAACGCACGCACAACCCCGAAAGCGCGGAGCGCCTGCTGACGGATCTGTCGGATCTCATCGCGATCCACGGCGATACCGCCACCGGAATCTACACGATCACGTATTCCGACCAGAACCCGCGCACGGCGCAGGCGGTCGTGAAGACGCTGCTCGACACCTTCATGGAGAAGTCGCTCGGCGCGGGCAGAACCGACACCCAGAACGCCGAGAGCTTCCTCAAACAGCAGGTGGCGCAATACGAGGCGGCGCTGTCGCAGTCCGAGGCTAGGCTCGCCGAGTTCAAGAAGAAAAATGTCGGCCTCATGCCGGATCAGCGCGGCGACTATTTCGGCCGCCTGCAGGCCGAAGTCGCCAGCCTGCAGAAGATCCGGCCAGAGCATCCTCAAGACACCACCCAGCGCCCAGGACATCCAGGCCGCGACGACTCTCGATGCGCGCATCCGCGACAGCAGGCATCAGCTCGATGAGCTGCTGCTCAAGTTCACCGACCGCCATCCTGAAGTGCTCGCCGTGAAGGACACCATCAAGCGTCTCGAGGAGCAGCGCCGTGCCGAGCTGGGCGGAGTGCGCTCCACGAATGGCACTGTCGCCCAAGGCTCCTCGGTTCCCGTGGACCCGGTAGTGCAAAACCTGCAGATCGGGCTCAACACCGCCGACGTGCAGGTCGCGTCGCTGCAGACGCAGGAGTCGCAGTCGGCGGCCCGCGTCGCGGAACTGCAGCGGCTGGTAACGACGGGTCCCGAAGTCGAAGCGGAGCTGGCGCGGCTCAACCGCGATTACGGCGTCACCAAGGCGCAGTACGAAGCCCTGTTGCAGCGCCTGGAAACCGCGCGGCTCTCGAACGAGGCGGATCGCAGCGAAGACCGCCGTTTCAGGATCCTCGAGCCGCCGCGGGCGCCGCTGCGTCCGATCAGTCCGAACCGGCTGCTGTTTCTGGTCGGCACACTGGGGGCTGCCGTGTTCACCGGTCTCGGGGTCGCGTTCCTGCGCTCCCAGACGCGGCCGGTGTTCCTGTCGAAGAAGGCGCTCGCGGCAGCGACCGGGCTGCCGGTCATCGGCGTGGTGAGCCGCTCGCGCGCTCCCGCGGTGTTGGGCGCGGAGCGCAGAGACGCCCTGAACTTCACCTTGGTGACGCTCACGCTGGTCGTCGTCATCGTGACCGCGGGGCTCGTCAGTTATCCGGTGTCACGTCTGTTGCGGCAGGTGGTCGGGTTGGAGGGAACGTGAGTATCGTCCAGGCTGCGATGGAGCGTTTGAAGGCGCGCCGCGCCGCTGAGCCGGGCCGACCCGCGGAACCGCGTGCCGCAAGACCCAGCGCCAGAGCCGCGGCGGACTCCGCCGCCGCCGTGGTCGCTGCGAGCCTGCCCTCGCCGGTGATATGGCCGCAGACCAACACGCCGATCGTGGAAATCGACACCGCGGATCTGAACGAGCGCGGATTGTACCCGCACGCGGATTTCGTGCGTCGCCAGCAGGAAGATTACCGCATCCTGCGCCGCGAGGTCATTGCCGCAACCCGGTCGCGGGTCGCGCCCGATGCCGCGGTGATCGGCCCCGTTACGGTGGTGACCAGCGCGCTGGCAGGCGAAGGCAAGACTTATACAGCGCTCAACCTCGCTCTGAGCATGGCCTCGGAAGGCATTCACGATGTGCTGTTGATCGATGCCGACACGGTACGCCGCTCTCTGACACACGCTCTCGATCTGGGGGATGCCCCGGGGCTGATCGAGTTGCTGGGGCGGCCGGGCGCAAGCTTCACGGACTACGCCCTGCGCACGAGCATCGAGCGGCTGCGAGTCGTGCCCGCCGGCGTGCCCTGCGAGGGCGCCGGCGACCTGTTTTCGTTCGGACGGGTCGGCCCGGTGCTCGCCGCGATCAACTCGGCCTTCAGGGGGCACATCGCGATCGTGGACACGGCGCCCATCCTGTTGTCGAGCGACACTCCGGTGCTGGCGGACTCGGCGGGTCAGCTGCTGCTGGTAGTGCGCGCCGCGCACACGCTGCAGGACTCGGTCAAGGACGCGCTCAGCCGGATCAAGGAATCGGTTCCGGTCGGCCTGGTGCTCAACGACTGGGAGCCGCTGCTCGCCTCCGAGCGACAGGCTTACTACGGCTACGAAGCCTACTCGAAGACATGACTGACGCGCGACCAGCGCCAAAGCAAGGGGATCGCATGCGCGGCGCTAGGGGCTTATCGGGTTTCCTGGTCATTGCCGCAGCTGCGCGCGTGGTATTCGCCGCCGGCGGCGAGTTCACGCCGTGGGGCAGCGTCGCGGGTGTCTATTCCGACAATCCGGGCTATTCCCACTCCAACGCGGCCG
>VBNY01000439.1 GCA_005877705.1 Gammaproteobacteria bacterium | reverse complement strand
TTGCTCTGCACCGCCTATCTCAATCCGGCGCGACTCCCACGCGCTAATCTCCGGTTGGAACGATTCCCGCGTTCTCGACCATCAGGATTACGGCGCGCTGTGGCGCGCGAGTGCGGTGCACGACGCCCTTCGGTACGGTGACGCCCTGCCATGGTTTCAGTTCGATGACGCGGTCTTCCAAGTCGACGAAAAATGTCCCCTCCAGAACGAAGAAGAATTCATCGTCGCTATCGTGCTTGTGCCAGTGGTACTCGCCCTGCATCACGCCGAGCCTCACGACCGAATCGTTCACTTGGCATAGCGTCTGGTTGTACCAACGGTCGCGGCAGGCGGTGACCAGCGCCGGCACATCCACGAGGTCGAGCGGCGAGTAACGAAGGTTGAGAAACGTGGCGTAAGGGTAGCTTTGCGGGTCGGTGTTCATAGCGCTTTTGTCACGAGTGCCTTCAAAGCGCCAATTGTATAGAAGATTCGGCGGATGCTAGGCCGCGCGGGCCCAGTAAAGATACGTCCGCGTCGGACGTTTGCTGTCCACGGCAACCGGCTCAGACAGTCTCCAAGCCCGCGGCAGCGCGTATTTGTGGGCAAGTCTTACCAGCTGATCGCTATACGGGCCGGCCAGATCGATCCTGTCGTCCGACAGCGTCCAGGCCCGGAGGAATTCGGCGCGGGCGGCAATCTGCTGCCGCAAAGAGGTCAGGTACGGTTGCGCAGCATCCGCGCCCAATGCCTGCACCCGGGCGCCCGCGTCAGCATCCATCACCAGCTCCCGCAGACACGCTTTCGTCAGCCGCACGCTGACGCCGCGTGCGCGCAGCTCTTCCCTCAGCCAGCCGACGCCGACTCCCAGGGTCGGGAAGGCATAGCGGATTGCCGAGTCAATAAATCTCATCGACGGAGGCAGCCTGCGTGTGACCCGCAGGGCGCAAGCGCGTAGCGCTCTGCGAGCGCAAGTGAGCCAAAAGCTCCGCGGCAACCTGCTGATCAGTGGGACTCTGATGGGGGACGACAACGTGCTCGTCACGAGTGACCAGCTGCATGTGAGCGCTCAGCGCGGCGGCGAGGAACATGTGGGGAATCTCCGGGCGATTGAATATGTGGCGCCATCATGCTCGTCGGGGACGTCATTTGCGTCAGTCGGTCGACACAAGAACACCTCCCTCGAAAGAAGCATAAGCAAGGCGCCGCTCGCAGTCGGAGCCGTATTTGTGCGCTGCGGGTGCCGCGGCGGCCGTGCTCACTCCGCCGGGGGCGGTACGGTTTCAGCGTCAGCCCCGAGCCGATCATCGTCGACTTGCCGCCACTGCGTGTCCCAGGCGTCGACCTCGTAGCGATCGGTCACGGGGAAACCCGGTGGCCGAGTCTGCTCGAAGCGCCTGTCAAACTCGTAGCGGGTGGCGTAGCGAGGCTCGGTCGGAGATAAGGACCCCGCGCTGAGACTGCCAACAATGAGCAGCGTCCCGGTGTTCGGAGCGTCCTCGTCGGTGACGGTGAAGCGACGTCCGGCATAGATCGCGGCATGGATTTCGAGATCGCCGCGCCCGGTCACCTCTTGTCTCGCGATCTCGACATCCTTGCTCGAGAGCAATCCGAGGTAATCGTCGGCATTCAGCGCCGCGCGCGGGTCGTGTGCATAGATCAGGTTGCCTTCGATGACGATGCGTTCCGGCGAATAGACCAACACCTTGCCGCGCACCGTGCCACGAACGCATATGGTTGTGTTGCGCGCGCCTAAAATGTAATCGACTGCGCTCAGCGCCTGTCTGCGCTCCGGCGCGTTCGATCCGATCTCCCGCCAGCCATAGCTGCCATCAGAGTAGAAGGTAATGCGGGTACCACGGGGGAACGACTGGACGTTCGCGTTCTGGTCTCCTTGATGCGGGGCAAGCGGCGGGAATTTCGCCGGCAGCGCGATTCGTCCGGCGCGGGTTTCGATCCCCGCGCGAAAGATCTCGTCGCCTGCCTTGCGGCCACGCGAGTTCACGATGGTGAAGCCGCCTGCGGCTGTCGTCACCTTGCCCAGGAATCGCGGCGCGACCAGGCGGTCATACCCCAAACTGCACCGTCGTGTCCCAGCGATCCACCAGCTGGGTGAAGTGCGAAAACGCAAGACGCTTCATCTGCAGCAGGGTTCGCAGACGCCGGCCATGCTCCTCGGTAATGATCTCGACGTTGACGCGCTCGATGTCCATGTCGTCAGCGGCGGGGCGGCGGTCGAGGAGCGCGATGTACTGCCGTCCTTCATGTTGCAGCGAGAGGCGTGCTTGCCTCAGGTTCGCGTCCTGGAGGCCCTGGGCCGCCTTCATGACCCAGCGGGTCAGCATCGACTGCTGCGGCGCGGCTATTGCGAGCCGCGGCGCCCGCGCGCCGGCCTCGGCAGGCGCTGCCGCATCGCTGTCGCTGACGCCGAAGGTCGTGACAACTCCGGCTTCGACGGGCGCAGAGTCGCCCGGGACCGGACCGTCCGATGGAGTCGCAGCCTTCGGTGTATCGTCCTGCGTTGGCGGCGCAGTCGGAGCCGCTGCCGCGGGGGGTGACTCGAGGTTGGAAGATCTGCGACCGCCGACCGCGGCAACCAACTCTTCCGTTGTCTTGGAGGCCGGTGCGGCGGAGCTCTCGAGCGGGCCTGCTCTGTCGTGCTCCGTGTCACGGCCGTCCTCCAGCTCGATAGACAGTTCCAGCTCGGGTGCCGAGCTCGGCTTCGTGGCTTCGCGGCTTGCTATCCCGATCGTCAGCAGCAGCGCCAGATGCAGCATTGTCGAAAGCGCGCCGGCCCCTGCAATGTGCCGGTTGGGCGACCCGCCGGGCGCAGCCAGCTGGAGCGCGATCGCAGGCGCGGCGGGATCGCGCGTATTTTCGAGCGCTAACGTTGGCAGCGTCATGCCCCGAAAACCTCGCTCACCTC
>VBNY01000051.1 GCA_005877705.1 Gammaproteobacteria bacterium | reverse complement strand
TTTACGGAGCCGGCTACAGCCGCTTCCCGCACGTCGTCGATGAGCTGAAGTCAGCGCGCCTCGAGAGCTCACACGCCCTCGGCGGCTGGTTCAGCGACGTCGTGGTAGGCGCCAATTACGATGACCGGACGAAGAACAAGCGCCAGCCGGAAGCGGGCCTGAGCACGATCAACAATGTCGCCTATCAGATTCCGAGCGATCTGCTGTTGGCGCCGGCGAAGCTCGGCTTCTCCGACACACCCGCGTCGCTCGGCTGGAGCGTTCCCGGCATCCTCGCGCTCGACTTCCAGCCCGTCGTGCCGACGACCAACGCCGGCTATCTCGTCGGCAAGACATGGGAGGTATTCGAGAAGCTGACGACGCTGTATCTCAAGGGCGACCTGAAACACCAGCTGTCGTCGAACATCGCCCTGCGAGGCAACATCGGAGTGCAGGCGGTACGCACCGATCAGAGCTCGAGCTCCACCTTCTTCAACGAGGTGACCAACGCACCGAGTCCGTTCAGCGACGGCAAGGTATTCAACGACGTGCTGCCTGCCGCCAACTTGGTGTTTGAGCTGCCCGCCCAGCAGGCGGTACGCCTCGGACTCGCGCGTGAGGTCGCACGTGCCAGGATGGACCAGCTATCCGCCTCATTTGATTTCAGTGTGGCGCAGAACACCGGCACACCGTCGGCCACCGTCGGCAATCCAAGGCTGGATCCCTGGCGGGCGGATGCGCTGGACCTCTCGTACGAGAAGTACTTTGAGAACAAGGCCTATGTCTCGGCGGCCGCGTTCTACAAGAAGCTGAAGTCGTACATCTACAGCGTCACCGTCGATGGCTACGACTTCTCAAAGTACACCGCCGGGCTTCCGCCCAACTACGCCAAGGTACCGATTCAGTCGAGCGGCTTTCTGACGATTCCCCTGAACGGCGCCGGCGGCCGGCTCGATGGCGTCGAGCTCGCGGCCTCTGCGCCGGGGGAATTGCTGGCCGACTGGTTGAACGGCTTTGGCGCGACCCTCAGCGTCTCGCAGACGGAGAGCTCCATCCGCGTCCAGGGTTCCGTCGCCGGGACGAGTTCCACCGACATTACCCTGCCCGGGTTGTCCAAGACCGTCTGGAGCGCGATGCTCTACTATGAGAAATTCGGCTTCTCCGCGCGTATCGCGACTCGCTATCGGTCCGACTATATCGGCGAGATCACCGATTTCGCAGGTGACCGCGCTCTGGAATACGTGAGGCACGAGCAGATCACGGACTTCCAGACCAGCTACGAGTTCCAGCAAGGCTGGGCTCAAGGTCTGTCCGTGCTGTTTCAGGTCAACAACCTGACGAACACGCCGTTCATCGACTACGCCCAAGTCATCACCCGGGTCCGGGATTACGAGACGTTCGGACGGGACTTCTTCTTCGGATTCAACTACAAGATGTAGGCCCGTTGCCGCGATCTGAGCCGACGGCGGCACGCTCAAGCAGCGCAGATCCGTCCGGCCCGGGTGCAACCGGTGAGAGAGCGAGGATGAGGCGACATTTGCGGCGAGCGCGGACGGCGCGCAACGGCCTTGCGTGCGCGTTGCTCGGCGCACTCTCACTGTTGAACTGCGCCGTTGCGCAGGACTTCCGCGAGCGCTTGCCCCAGGATGAAGTCATCTACTTCCTGCTACCGGACCGGTTTGAAAACGGCGATCCGTCCAACGACCGCGGAGGCTTGACCGGCGGGCGCCTCAGCACCGGATTCGACCCGACCTCGAAGGGCTTCTACCACGGCGGTGACCTCAAGGGGTTGCTCTCCCGGCTCGACTACATTCAGTCGCTGGGCGCGACGGCCATCTGGCTCGGCCCAATCTTCAAGAACAAGCCGGTGCAGGGTCCGCCCGGGGCCGAGTCGGCCGGCTATCACGGTTACTGGATAACCGATTTTACCCGAGCCGATCCGCACTTCGGCACCGAGCAGGAGCTGCGCGCCTTGGTCGGCGCCGTTCACGCCCGCGGCATGAAGCTCTATCTCGATATCATCACGAACCATAGCGCGGATGTGATCGCGTATCGCGAATGCCCCTCCGGGGAGTGTCCGTATCGCTCGCGGGCCGATTTCCCCTACACGACGCACGGCGGTGCGCAGGGCGAGCGGATCAACGAAGGCTTCCTGGGTGACGATCCGCAGCATCAGACGGCGGAGAATTTTGCCAAGCTGACGCGCCCCGATTGGGCCTACACGCCCTACGTACCAAAGGGCGAGGAGCGCGTCAAAGTGCCGGACTGGCTCAACGATCCGATCTACTACCACAACCGCGGCAATTCGACGTTCAGCGGCGAGAGCGAGACGTTGGGAGATTTTTCCGGGCTCGATGATCTCATGACCGAAAATCCGCGCGTGCTGCGGGGCTTCATCGACATCTACGGCCGCTGGATCACGCAGTACGGCATCGACGGGTTCCGCATCGACACCGCCAAGCACGTCAACCCGGAGTTCTGGCAGGCGTTCGTACCGGCCATGCTGGCGCGGGCCGGCGCCGAGGGAATTCCGAATTTTCATGTGTTTGGCGAAGTGTCGACGATGGACGTCGATGCTGCCCTGCTGGCACGTCACACGCGCGTCGACAAGTTGCCTGCGGTGCTGGATTTCGCATTCGCGGCGGCGGTGCGCGCGACCGTAGCAGGCTCGCGCGGCACGGATGTGCTGGCACGCATGTTTGCGGATGACGCCCTGTATGAGGGCGGCGCCACCACAGCGCAACAGCTGCCTACTTTCATCAGCAATCACGACAATGGGCGCTTCGCCTACTTCGTGCGCGCGGCGCGCCCCGGAATCGCCGATGCCGAAATGCTGCAGCGCGTGCTGCTGGCGCACGCGATGCTGTTTACTCTGCGTGGCGTCCCAGTAGTCTACTACGGCGATGAGCAGGGATTTGTGGGGCGAGGTGGCGATCAGGACGCGCGTCAAGACATGTTCGCAAGCCGCGTAGCATCCTACAACAGCGAACGGCTGCTCGGCACGTCGGCTACCACGGCTACGAGCAGTTTCAACCGCGACCATCCGCTTTATCGCGCTCTCGCCGAGATGGCGAGTCTGCGGCGCACCCAGGCCGCGCTGCGGCGCGGACATCAGATCTTGCGCAGCGCTGGCCCGGATCCCGGGCTGTTTGCCGTCGCGCGCATGGATCCGGACAACGGTCGCGAACTGGTGATCGCCTTCAACACGTCAACGGCACCGCTCAGCGCCCAGGTGATGGTCAACGGCGCCTCACAGCGCTTCGTGCCGCTGCATGGCCGGTGCGAAGCGGCGGCGACGGCACCGGGCAGCTATAGGGTGAGCGTCCCGGCACTCGACTACATCGTGTGCGCCTCGGGAGAGGGGCGATGAGCGCACCGCCGACCCGCGAGTCGGCTGGCGGATCGCGCCGGGAGGAGTGGTGGCGCGGAGCGGCGATTTACCACATCTACCCGCGCAGCTTCGCGGACTCCAACGGCGACGGAATCGGCGATCTCCCGGGCATCACGGCTCACCTCGAGCACGTCGCGTCCGTTGGAGTCGACGCGCTGTGGCTGTCGCCGTTCTTCACCTCGCCCATGAAGGACTTCGGCTATGACGTTGCCGACTATTGCAACGTCGATCCGCTGTTCGGCACGTTGCACGACTTTGATCACCTGATCGAGCGGGCGCACGCCTTGGGTTTGCGCGTCGTCATCGATCAGGTCTATTCACACACCTCCGATCAACACCCGTGGTTCAAGCAGAGTCGCGCCAGCCGCGACCATCCGCGAGCCGACTGGTACGTGTGGGCGGACCCCAAGTCCGACGGCTCTCCGCCCTCGAACTGGCAGTCGGTATTTGGCGGTCCGGCGTGGGCTTGGGACGCGCGTCGCGGCCAGTACTACCTGCATAACTTTCTAACCGAGCAGCCCGATCTGAACGTTCACAACCCCGCGGTGCAGAACGCCCTGCTCGAGTGCGCGCGCTTCTGGCTCGAGCGGGGAGTCGACGGATTCAGACTCGACGCGATCGACTACGCGATGCACGAGCCGGCGCTGACCAATAATCCGCCCGCGCCGGCGACCGGCAAGGTACGCACCCGGCCGATTGATCACCAGCAGGCCCTTTACAACAAATCGCATCCGGATATCCCGCGCTTCATCGAGCGCATCCGCGCGCTCACGGACAGTTACGGCGATCGCTTCACGGTTGCGGAGGTCGGCGGCGAGGATGCTGAGCCGTCGATGAAGTTGTTTACCGCCGGCACCAACCGCTTTCACACCGCGTACGGCTTCAACTTTCTGTATGCCGAGTCGCTGACACCGGCGCTGGTGCGCTCCGCGCTGGAGGCATGGCCGGATGAGGCTGACATCGGCTGGCCGAGCTGGGCGTTCTCGAACCACGATGCCCCGCGCGCGGTTTCCCGTTGGGCCACTGCCGGCGAGCGGGTGGCCTCTGCGCGCGTCGCGATGCTGCTGCTGGTGAGTCTGCGTGGCAACATCTTCATTTATCAGGGCGAGGAGCTCGGTCTGCCGCAGGCCGAGATCGACTTCGACAGCCTGCAGGACCCGGAGGCCATCGCCAACTGGCCGCTGACTCTGGGCCGGGACGGCGCTCGTACCCCGATCCCGTGGCGCTCGGATGCAGTGCATGCAGGTTTTTCCACTGTGCGCCCCTGGCTGCCAATTCCGGATAGCCAGTTGGCGCTCGCCGTGGATCGCCAGGAGCGTGACCCCGATTCGCAGCTGGCGCTCACACGCCGGCTCATTGCGCTCAGAAACCGCAGCGACGCGCTGCGCGTCGGCGCAATGCGCATCATCGAGGCAGCGTCGACGATCTTGGTGTTTGAGCGGAGCTCTGCGACCGGGCGGCTCGTGTGTGCATTCAACCTCGGCCGCGTGCCACATACGCTGCAGCCGCCGCCCGGTGGCTGGCGCCTCGTCGAGTCGGTGGGCGGCGCGGGCACCTGGACCCTGCCGGGGCTGTCGGGGCTGATCGCTGAGAGGATCTGAGTAAACGAGCGCCCGAGATCAGCGAATGCCGGTGACCAGGCGATGCGCGTTCTTGAAGAGCCTCACGCTTGCGACCGAAGCCGCGCCCCCTGAACGGGAGGGAAATTACACATTAATGCATTCCGCGATGAGCGGAAACCAGCACGGACTCTGATACAGTCACGCGCTTTCCCGTGGCTCGGATGTCGATTTGGCCGATGCCCATTCGTCATAGGATCCGAAGGGCTGCGGTGAATCGCGGATAATGGATGATGGACGATGAAGGATAGCGAATCGATTCGAGCCTGCCTGGCATCCGGCCGCCTGTTGAGCGCATTCGCAGTCACTGCGCTCGCGGCATGTGCCGTCGGCCCCAACTTTCGTGCGCCCGCGCCGCCCGAGACGACGCGCTACACGCCCGATCCGCAACCCAAGGTCACGGCCGCCGCGCCCGGACCCGCCGGGGCCGCGCAGACGCTGGTACCCGATCGGGACATCCCGGCGGACTGGTGGACCATGTTCCAGTCCGAGCCGCTGGATCAGCTCGTCCGGCGGGCGCTGCGCGGCAGCCCGACCGTGGACGCCGCGAGGGCAGCGCTGCGTTCGGCCCAAGCGAGCTACGAGGCGGGGCGCGGCTCCTTGCTCGTGCCCGCCCTGGATGCTCAGGCGGCCGCCACGCGTGAGAGGGTCCCGGGCGCGGCGTTCGGCCAGCCGTCCCTTCCCGGCAGCGTGTTTACGCTCTTCAACGCCTCTGTCAACGTCTCCTACCGACTCGATGTCTTCGGTGGCTCACGCCGGCAGCTCGAGGCGCTGCGTGCGCAGACGGACTTTCAGAAGTGGGAGCTCGAAGCTGCCGGCCTGTCTCTGACAGGCAACGTTGTGACGACCGCGATCAGCGTCGCTTCGCTGCGAGCGCAAATCGCAGCGGTCGCTGACATCGTGGCGGGTGAGCGCGAGCAGCTCAAAGTCGTCGAGCGGCAATTCGCCGCCGGGGGCGTCTCGCGCGTCGACGTGCTGGCGCAAAGCTCGCTGCTCGCCCAGACGGAGGCCACCTTGCCGGAGCTCGAGAAGGCACTCGCACAGGCCGAGAATCGCCTCGCGGTGCTCGCCGGGCACCCCCCGGACAGGTCCGAGCTGGCCGACTTCGAGCTGCAGGGCCTTACGCTGCCCACTGAGCTGCCGCTCAGCGTGCCCACCAAGCTCGTCCGACAGCGCCCGGACGTCGAGGCGGCCGAGGCGCTGCTGCACCAGGCGAGCGCCCAGATCGGCGTGGCCACCGCAAATCTGTTTCCGCAGCTGAATCTGTCGGGATTGATCGGGTCTGAGAGCGTGGTGGCGGGGGATCTGTTCGGCACCGGCACCGCGACATGGAGCGCCGGTGCCGCGCTGCTGCAACCTCTCTTTCATGGCGGTGAGCTGACGGCGAGGCGGCGCGCGGCGATTGCGGACTTCGATCGTGCCGCCGCTCAGTACCGCGAGACGGTCCTGTCGGCATTGCAGGACGTGGCGGATACCCTGCGGGCGTTGGAGGCGGATGCGCGCAATCTGCGCGCCCAGGCGCAAGCGGAGGCACTCGCGGCCGATTCGCTCGAGATCACCAAGAAGGCGTATCGGGCTGGTGGCGTCAGCTACGTCGCCCTGTTGATTGCGCAGCGTCAGTATGATCAGGCCCGCCAGAGCCGGGTACAGGCCGAGGCGGCGCGGTATGCCGATTCCGCGGCGCTGTTGCAGGCGCTGGGCGGCGGCTGGTGGAATCGCAGGGACTAAGAACCTAAGTGGAGCGGGCAGTGAGCAGTGTAATGAGACGGCGGTTCGTGATCGTGTTGGTCTCGGCGGGGGTCCTGCTGGGAGCGCTCATCGGGTTCAATCTCTTCAAGGCGCACATCGTCAGGCAGATCATGGCGAAGAACTCCGCGCCGCCCCAGGTCGTGACGACCGCCACCGCCGGCTACTCCGATTGGCAGCCGGAAGTCGCCGCAGTCGGCAGCCTGCGCGCCGTGCACGGTGTCGATGTCACAACCGAGGTCGCGGGACTCGTGCGCCGCCTCAAGTTCCAATCCGGTGATGAAGCCAAGAGCGGCGAGGTGTTGGTGGAGTTGAACGCCGACTCCGACGTCGCTCAATTGCGCTCGCTCGAGGCGGCCGCGGATCTCTCGGCTACCGCCTACGCGCGCGACCAGGTGCAATACGAGGCGCAGGCGATCAGCAAGGCGCAGATCGATGCGGATGCGGCGGACCTCAAGAGTCGCCGCGCCCAGGTGGCG
The DNA here is from genome assembly GCA_005877705.1 of Gammaproteobacteria bacterium. Lineage (GTDB taxonomy): Bacteria > Pseudomonadota > Gammaproteobacteria > Steroidobacterales > Steroidobacteraceae > 13-2-20CM-66-19. The sequence goes on along the minus strand of VBNY01000051.1, from coordinate 1,018 downwards.
GCGCAGGCGGCCCTCGTGGCGAAGAAGACATTGCGCGCGCCTTTCGCGGGGCGGCTCGGGATCACCACTGTCAATCCGGGGCAGTATCTGAATCCGGGCGACAAGGTCGTGACGCTGCAGTCGATCGATCCGATCTACGTGGATTTCAGACTGCCGCAGCAACAGCTCGCGCGCGTTGCCGTGGGCCAGTCCGTGCAGGTGACGACCGACACGTTCCCCGGCCTGACGTTTGCCGGCAAGCTCACGGCCATCGACCCGCGCGTCGACCCTGCCACTCGCAACTTTCAGGCGGAGGCATCGGTCGGCAACACCGAGCGACGCCTGTTGCCCGGGATGTTCGCGCGCGTTTCCGTCATCGCGGGCAGCGTTCAACGCTACCTGACACTCCCGCAGACCTCGATCACCTACAACCCGTACGGCGCGACGGTGTTCATCGCCCAGAAGGCGCCCGGCGCTGCCGGCTTGCTGGTGGCGCAGCAGACTTTCGTCACGGTCGGCCCCACGCGCGGCGACCAGGTGGCGGTGGTGAGCGGCATCAAGCAGGGTGACATCGTCGTGACGAGCGGGCAGCTCAAGCTGAAGAATGGTACGCCCATCTCGCCCGACAACCGGGTGCAACCCAAGAACGATCCCAATCCGGCTCCGCAGGAAGAGTGAGGCTTGCGGCAATGAAGTTCACTGACCTTTTCATCGAGCGACCGGTGCTGTCGGCGGTCGTGAGCCTGCTGATCCTCGTGCTCGGCCTGCGCGCCATCTCCGAGCTGCCCGTCAGCCAGTATCCGCAGACCGAGAATGCCGTCGTCACGGTGACCACGGCGTACTACGGCGCGGACGCCGGCACCATCGCCGGCTTCATCACCCAGCCGCTCGAGTCGGCCATCGCCCAGGCGCAGGGGATCGAATACCTGGCCTCATCGAGCAGCACGGGCGTGTCCGTCATCACCGCGACGCTGCGGTTGAACTACGACGCGAACCGGGCATTGACCGAGATCAACACCAAAGTCAACTCGGTGCGCAA
>VBNY01000438.1:1141-3396 GCA_005877705.1 Gammaproteobacteria bacterium | reverse complement strand
GGCGCTGTCACGCCTGGAGAAGGTCGCGCCCGTCACAGTCACCCGCACGAACAATGCCTTCATCTTGAGTTACCGTCCCGAGACGCTGCCGTCGAGCCGGCCGGGCGAGGCGGGTCAGCCGTGATCCCATCTGACACGCTGCCCTGGCCATGCACGCACGGACCTTTCATTCTGCCGTACGTCGCCGGATGCCTCGATGAGCAGACGCAGACGCGCTTCGAGCAACACCTGTGCGCGTGCGACTGCTGCTCGCGGGCGGTCGAGTTCGAGCTGCGCGTCAAGCGCACGATGGCAGACTTCGCTAAATTCGCTGAAATTTCCCGATCCTGGCATTGAGAGACGATCCTGGCGCCAACAATCAATGAATCGATCCTGACATTCAGGGGACAACGGAGGAAGACGAATGCTCATTCTTACAAGACGGGTCGGCGAGACGGTGATGATCGGGGACGATGTGACCATCACCGTTCTTGGCGTAAAGGGGAACCAGGTGCGCGTGGGCATCAACGCACCGAAGAACATTGCCGTGCACCGCGAGGAGATCTACGAGCGCATCAAGCGCGAGCGCCAAGCGGAAGCGACCGAAAAGCCGACCAAGCCGGACGCCGAATACGCCGCCGTCTGAGGGACACACATGCACGTCGCGCGGGGCTGCGGCCCGCGCGACGAGCGGCTTCTGGCACATATCACCGGAAGCTCGGTAACAGAGATTGCGCCAGCGACTGCACTGCAGGCATACGCACCGTGCCGGCGGCGACTTCGATGTCCTGTGCGAGCAAACGATCCGCATCGGCAAACGGCACCTGCTGACGCAGGGCGCCGTGCGCCTGCTGCAGCGCCTGCGATGTCTTCAGCGGCTTCCTGAAGTCGATCCCCTGACACGCCGCGAGGAATTCGATCGCGATGATGTTGAGCGCGTTGGCCGTCATCGTGAGCAGCCGCCGCGCGCCATGCGTCGCCATGCTGACGTGATCCTCCTGGTTGGCGGAAGTCGGAATGCTGTCGACGCTCGCCGGGTGGCACAGCATCCGGTTTTCCGCCACCAGCGCAGCCGCGGTGACCTGGGCCATCATGAACCCTGAGTTCACGCCGCTGTCGAGGGCGAGGAAGGCGGGCAGGCCGCTCATCTTGGGATCGATCAGCAGCGCGATGCGCCGCTCGGCGATCGAGCCCAGCTCCGCGCAGGCGAGCGCCAGGATGTCCGCCGCGAAAGCCACGGGCTCCGCGTGGAAATTTCCTCCGGACAGCACCTCGTCGGTCTGCGGGAAGATGAGCGGATTGTCCGTAACCGCGTTCGCTTCAATGATGAGCGTCGCCGCGACTTGCGTGATCAGATCGAGACAGGCGCCCATCACCTGCGGTTGGCAGCGCAGCGAGTAAGGATCCTGGACCCGGGTGCACGTGCGGTGCGATTCGCGGATCTGGCTGCCGGCAAGCAGCTCACGATAAACCTGCGCGACCCGCGTCTGCCCGTCGTGGCCGCGCAGCTTGTGGATGCGGGGATCGAAGGGTACGTCGCTTCCCTGCAGCGCATCGAGCGACATCGAGCCGCTCACCACGGCGGCCGCGAACACTTCTTCAAGCTCGAACAGGCCGGCCAGCGCGAGCGCGGTCGAGACCTGCGTGCCGTTGAGCAGCGCCAGCCCCTCCTTCGGCCCGAGCGCCAGCGGCGTCATCCCGGCCTGCGCCAGTGCCTCCGCGGCGGGCACGACTTCTCCATGACGCCTGAGGTCGCCGAGCCCGAGGATGGGCAACGCCAGATGGGCGAGCGGCGCGAGGTCTCCGCAGGCTCCCACGGATCCCTGCGCCGGCACGCACGGATAGAGCCCCGCGTTGATGAGTTGCTCGAGGAAGCGCGTCAGCTCGGCGCTCACGCCGGAGAATCCTTGGCTGACGCTCGCGAGCTTGAGCACCAGGACGAGCCGCACGATCGAGTCATCGAGCAGCGGACCCACGCCGGCGCTGTGCGAGAGGATGATGTTCCGTTGCAGCAGCGCGCGCTGCGACACCGGAATGCGCGTCTGGGCGAGAAGGCCGAAGCCGGTGTTGATTCCGTACGCGGGCAGATCGCCTGCGGCCAGCCGCGCAGTCGCTGCATGCGAGTCGCGCACCGCACGCATGGCGTTTTCAGCGACGCGCACGCTCGCTGGATTCGCGTACACGCGCCGCAGGTCACTCAGACTGAGGGGGCGGGCTCCGAGCTGCAGAGAAATGGGCGCGGTCATCGCACGACCTTCCCCGACCGCACGACAGCC
>VBNY01000438.1:0-1126 GCA_005877705.1 Gammaproteobacteria bacterium | reverse complement strand
TTCCAGGTCACGAAATCCGCCGCCTGGCCCGCGGTCAGGGATCCACGCTCGTTTTGCAATCCGAGCGCACGCGCGGCGTGGCGCGTGACGCCGGCGAGCGCTTCTTCGGCAGTCAGACCAAACAGTCGGGTCGCCATGCTCATCGCCAGGAGCAGCGAGGTGGCGGGTGCCGAGCCGGGGTTGCAATCGGTGGCGATCGCCACACTGGCGCCCGCCTCGCGTAACGCTCTGACGGGAGGCTTGTGATCGTCGGCCAGACAATAGAAAGCAACCGGCAGCAACACGGCGACCGTGCCCGACCTGGCGAGAGCTGCGGCGTCCGCCTCGGTCGCGTACTCGAGGTGATCGCAGGACAGGGCGCCGCGCCGCGTCGCCATCTGCGTGCCCCCCAGATTGGTGAGCTGCTCCGCGTGCATTTTGACGGGCAGTCCGAGCGCCTGCGCGGCAACGAACAGCCGCTCGGATTGCGCCACGTTGAATCCGATGCCTTCACAAAATACATCCACGGCATCGACCAGCCCTTGCGAGTGCAGCGCCGGCAGCCAGTCGCTCGCGATCGCATCGATATACTCATCGGGGCGCGCGCTGTATTCGGGCGGCAGGGCGTGGGCCGCGAGCAGGGTTGTCTTCACGGTCACGGGAAAGGCACGCTCCAGGGCCCGTGCCGTGCGCAGCATCTTCGCCTCATCCGCCAGGGTGAGCCCGTATCCCGACTTGATCTCGACGGTGGTGACTCCTTCCGCCAGCAGCGCCTGCAGACGCGGTGCGCTCTCCTCGAACAGCTGCTGCTCCGAGGCGCTGCGCACCGCGCGCATCGTCGAGAGAATTCCACCGCCCCGGCGAGCGATCTCCTCGTAGGAACGCCCGCGCAGCCTGTCTGCGTATTCAGTCGCGCGCGTTCCGCCGAATACGAGATGTGTGTGGCAGTCGATGAGCCCCGGCGTGACCCACGCACCTTCCAGGTCGTGCACGGCAGCCCAGTCGCCGGCGGATCCGGTGCGCGGTAACTGCGCCTCCTCCCCCACCCACTCGATGCGCTCGCCGCGAGTCAGCATGGCACCGCGCTCGATGACTCGCAGCGAGGCATCGCACGTGGCCAGGCGGGCGTTGCGCCAGAGTGTCAACG
>VBNY01000437.1 GCA_005877705.1 Gammaproteobacteria bacterium | reverse complement strand
GTTTCCCCCTCGGTTGGACCTGTGAGCTCGGCACACTACGCGGTCAAGCTGAATACATTCTGAAACCATTCTGACATGCTGTTCAGGATCGCCGCCGCTCAAGGCCCGAGCCGCTCGGCGAGCAGCTCGACCCAATGACGCACCAGCAGCGAGGTGCCGCCCTGAAGATGCGTGAGACACCCGATGTTGGCGCTCGCGATGACGTCCGGGGATCCCTGCCCCAGCGCCGCCAGCTTGGCGCTCAGCAGCCGCGCGGACAGCTGCGGTTGCAGTAAGGAATAGGTGCCCGCGGAGCCGCAGCACAGGTGGCTGTCGGGCACCCAAGTCGGGGTGAATCCGGCTGCGGCCAGCAGGGATTCGACGACCCCCGTGACTTTGAGCCCATGCTGCAGGGTGCAGGGAGAATGGAACGCCACCTTGAGGCCCGCTGCGGCGGTCGCGGCCGGGGCGCCACGCAGAGCTTCCTGGAGAGCCGCGCTTTCCGCGGCAATGATCTGGCTGACGTCGCGCGCGAGCTGGCTGACGCGCGCCGCCCGACCGGCATACCGAGGATCATCCCGCAGCAGGTGCCCGTACTCGGTCACCATCAGCGCGCAGGCGCTCGCGGTGACCACGATCGCCTCCGCGCCGCCCTCGAGATGCGGCCACAGCGCATCGATGTTGCGCCTGGCCTGTTGCAAGGCTTGCTCGCGGGCGCTGAGGTGATGGGCGATCGCTCCACAGCAGCCCGTACCGGCCGCCCGTATTGCGGAGATGCCGACTTTTCCCAACACCCGGGCCGCGGCCGGGTTGATGTCAGGTTGCAGCGCAGGCTGCACACAGCCCTCGAGGAGCAATACTTTGCGGGCGTGGCGCACGCCTGGCCAAGGTTGCCGCCGCCCCTGCCTCGCAGGCACGTGCGCCCGCAGCTGGCGCGGCAGCAGCGGCCTCACAACCCGGGCAAGGCCCAGCAACACGGCGAAGCGCCGCGTGTAAGGCACCACCTTGCGCAGTAGCAGCCGCTGCAGAGCGGCCATCCTGGAGCGCGGCACCTGCTCTTCCGTCAGTGCGCGCCCGACGTCGAGCAGCCTCCCGTACTTGACTCCGGATGGGCAGGTCGTCTCGCATGCCCGGCACGTCAGACAACGGTCGAGGTGCAATTGCGTGCGGGCCGTAACCGGCGCTCCCTCGAGCAGTTGCTTCATGAGGTAGATGCGGCCCCGCGGGCTGTCGAGCTCGTCGCCGAGCAATTGATACGTGGGGCAGGTCGCGAGACAAAAGCCGCAATGCACGCACTTGCGCAGAATCGCATCCGCCTCGCGTCCTTGCGGGGTGTCCTTGATGAACGCGGCCAGGGTGGTCTGCATCGCCGCAGCGCTATGCGTGCCGTGGCGGTTCCGTCGCCGGGATCTCCCGTACCCAGTTGCGCCAGATCGACACCAGCGCAGCCATCAGCGCCGGGCCGACGAAGATGCCGACGAGCCCGAACGATTCGATGCCGCCCAGGATACCCAGCAACACCCACAGAAAGGGCAGCTTCGCGCCGCCGCCGATGATCACCGGCCGGACGAAGTGATCCGCGACGAACAGCAGCACGCTGCCCGTGGCGGCGACCGCGATGCCCGCGCCGATCGCACCCTGACTCGCCAGCAACAGCGCGACCGCCCCGAAGACCAGCGGCGCGGCGAACGGAATCATCGCAAAAATCCCCGTCACCACTCCGAGCAGAATCGGGTGCGGCGCACCCGCCACGGCATACACGCCGCACATGATTACCCCTTCGGCCACTGCGACCAGCACGATCCCGTCCACCGTCGCGCGTACGGCTTCGACTACGCGGGCCAGCAGCGGCTCCACCGTGGGGCCAAACAGGCGGCGACTGACCCGTGGCACATCGGCGCGCAGCTCGTCGCGGTTCAGGTAAACGAAGTACAACGTGAGCAGCGTGAAGACGAGAGTGACCATTCGGCGGAACAGCTGCGCCCCAACTATACGCGTCCATTCGAAGACGGCCGGCTGCGCGCGTGCGATGCCATCCGGGGTCCTACTCAGGTGGGCCAGACCCACGGCAGCTGCAGGAGCCACTGCGGCAGCTCGGGCGGGCCGTTCTTGCCGGCCTCCGCAAACGCGTGCGCGAGCGAGATCGCTTCGCGCACGGCGACCAGCCCACCAAACACGATGGGCGCTATCAATACGATGCCGATCAGGCTGGTGAACGTCAGCGCCGCCCACGTATGGCGCCGCTTGCCTGTGAATCTCGCCAGCCAGTGATCATACAGCGAGGAAGTGGCGATCCCGAGTACCACGGCCCAGCACAAGGCGGGAAGGAAATGCCGCAGCATCCATCCGCCCACCAGAACGAGCGACCCAATCAGCGTGTATCGCGCGGTCTTCTGGGCAACCGATACGCTGTCGTCAGGCACGCGTCCTCTCCGCACGAAAATGGGTGGCTCGGCACCGCATGATATGCGATACCGTCCCCCCGGGCTGCGCTGCGGGAGCTT
>VBNY01000050.1 GCA_005877705.1 Gammaproteobacteria bacterium | reverse complement strand
GGATGCGAATCGCGCGGCAGACCGGATCCGTAATTCTCCGCAGATCCGGCGGCTCGGCAAGCTTAGCGCTTCGAGTACTGGGTGCCGCGGCGGGCCTTGCGGCGTCCGACCTTCTTGCGCTCGACTTCGCGCGCATCGCGCGTCACGAAACCGGCATCGCGCAGGGGTTTACGCAGTGACTCATCGTACTCGATCAGCGCGCGCGTGATGCCGTGCCGGATGGCGCCTGCCTGACCCGTAATGCCGCCGCCGTCGACCTTGACCGTGATGTCGAACCTGCCCCCGAGCTGCACGGCCTCGAGCGGCTGGCGCACGATCATGCGTCCGGTCTCGCGGCCGAAGAACTCATCGAGCGAGCGGTCGTTCACGATGATCCGCCCGCTGCCGGGTCGCAAGTACACCCGCGCCGTCGCGGTCTTGCGGCGGCCGGTCCCGTACTGGTTCTGCTGGGTCACTGGCATGGGATATGGGTCCTATCGTTTTCGGTCGAAAAGCGGCCTGCGGCTGTCACGTGGGTAAAAGGCGTTGCTTTTACCCACTACAGCTCCAGCGGCTTCGGCTGCTGCGCCCGGTGCGGGTGCTCGCCGCCGGCGAACACATGGAGCTTCTTGAACATGCGCCGGCCCAGCGGGTTCTTCGGCAGCATGCCCTTCACCGCGAATTCGATCACCCGCTCCGGGTGCTCGTTCAGGAGCTTCTCGAGGGCGATCGACTTGATGCCGCCGATGTGGCCGGTGTGGTGATAATAGATCTTGTCGGTGAGCTTGCGCCCGGTGACGCGGATCTTGTCCGCGTTCACCACGACGATGTGGTCGCCCATGTCGACGTGCGGGCTGTAATCGGCCTTGTGCTTGCCCTTCAAGCGGTGCGCGATCTGGGAGGCAAGCCGTCCGAGAGTCTTGTCGCTCGCATCGACGACGAACCAGTCGCCGCGGATACTGCCGGGCTTGGCGAATACGGTTTTCATAAGCTTCAAGCGTCGAAAGAGGGGTTCCGGGGCCAAAAAAGGCCGGGAAGTGTACTGCAAGGGGCGCGGGCGATGCAAAGCGCGCTCTGCGGCAGACCAGCTTCCCGAGAAATTGCGCTTCTTGGCCACCAGCCATCGCCGCCAATGCCCCTTATAATGAGAACCCGTATGGAGTCCGGCCACCTTCTCGACTCGTGCATCGGCGCCGCCGATCGTGCATTGCGCTCCTTGTTCGCTCCCGCTCAAGCTTCCAGACCCGTCCCAGGGCAGGCTCCCGAGCCTCCAGGGGAGAGCCCCCGGCTGTCCGAGGCGGAGCGGCACCGGGCAGCCGCGCTCATGCGTGTGAACCATGCTGGCGAAATCGCGGCTCAGGCGCTCTACCACGGTCAGGCTCTGGTCGCCCGGTCGCAGGCGACGCGTGAGCTGCTCCTCAAGGCGGCGCGGGAGGAGTCCGATCACCTCGCCTGGTGCGAGACGCGGCTGCGGGAGCTCGACTCGCGACCGAGCCTGCTGAATCCCCTGTGGTATGCGGGCTCCTTTGCCATCGGCGCCCTCGCCGCGCTCATGGGCGACCGGACGAGCCTGGGCTTTGTCGTCGAGACGGAGCGCCAGGTCGAAGGTCATCTCGATGAGCACCTCGGGCGGCTGCCCGCGGGCGATAGCCGCAGCCGTGCGATACTTCAGACAATGCGGACCGACGAGATGGCACACGGCGCGAGCGCGCGAGCGAGCGGCGCAACGCAGCTGCCGTCGGCGGTGGGCGCGCTCATGCGACGCACGGCGCGCGTGCTGACCAGCACGGCGTACTGGATTTGAGAGCGCACGCAAGCACATGCACTGACGCGGATCGCCCGCATTGCGGGGTGTATGTGCGAATGATGTCGTGTGAGGTACCCTTGCGCTTGCGCAGCCATCTGCACAAGAAAGTGGGCCGCGACCAACAGGCGATATTCGGGGAGCCGGTATGGAAGAGAACATCAAGCCACTGAGCGACATTCCGGCCATCAATCGATTCCTGAGCTATTGCCGCATACGCACCGTCCCGTCCAAGACGGTCGTCATCCACGCCGGTGATCTTCCCGACGTGCTCTACTACATCATCAGCGGCTCCGTCGAAGTGATGATCGAGGACGAGGAAGGCAACGAGATGGTGCTCGCCTACCTCAATCGCGGGCAGTTCTTCGGCGAGATGGGTCTGTTCTACGAGCAGCCCACGCGCAGTGCCTGGGTGCGCACGCGCAACCAGTGCGAGCTGGCCGAGATGACCTACCCGCGCTTCCGGCAGATCGCCGCCGAGAGCCCGGGCCTGATTTTCGAGCTCGCCACGCAGCTGGCGACGCGCCTGGACCGCACCAACCGCAAGCTCGGCGACCTCGCCTTCGTCGATGTCACGGGACGGGTCGCCCACGCGATCATGGATCTGTGCGGCGAGCCCGACGCCATGACGCATCCGGAAGGCATGCAGATCAAGGTGAGCCGCCAGGAGCTTTCGCGGCTCGTCGGCTGCTCGCGCGAGATGGCCGGCCGCGTGCTGAAGGTGCTGGAGGAGCAAGGTCTGTTGCGCGCCACCGGCAAGACGATCGTCGTGTTCAATGCGCGGCCCAAGATGAAGACCCGTCCCGTCATCGTGCCCGCCAAGCCGGCGGCCGCCAAGGCCACCGGCCAAGTCGAGCTGGACGACGAAGAGGATGAAGACGACGAGGACGAGTAGTGTTGTTGATGGGCTGCCAGTCGCCGGCTGAGTAACTAAGCGCGTTTCGCGATCGCCCCACCGATTTCCGCGCGCATGGCGCGGATGGTCTGCGCGTAGTCCTTGCTGCCGAAGATCGCAGAGCCCGCCACGAAGGTATCAGCGCCCGCGTGCGCAACCGACCGGATGTTGTCAACCTTCACTCCGCCATCGACCTCGAGACGCACCGCGCGGCCTGAGGTCTCGATCCGGCGCCGCGCCTCCGTGAGCTTCCTGAGCGCCGTCGCAATGAACTTCTGACCGCCGAAACCGGGATTGACCGACATGATGAGCACCAGGTCGAGCTTCTCGAGCGTGTAGTCGAGATACTCGAGCGGCGTGGCGGGATTGAACACCAGACCGGGCTTGCAGCCGTGCTCGCGAATGATCTCTATGGTGCGATCGACATGCTCGGAGGCCTCCGGGTGAAACGTGATGTAGGTGGCGCCGGCTGCGGCGAAGTCGGGCACGATGCGATCGACGGGACGAATCATCAGATGCACGTCGATCGGCGCCGCAACGCCGTGTTTGCGCAGGGCCTCGCACACCAGCGGACCGATCGTCAGATTCGGGACGTAGTGGTTGTCCATCACGTCGAAGTGGATCAGGTCCGCGCCGGCGGCCAGTACCGCGTCAACTTCCGCGCCGAGGCGCGCAAAGTCGGCAGATAGAATCGATGGGGCGATCCACGGAGCTTGCATATTGAGAAGTGTACGCGGATTTTGCGTCACTGCGTCAGCCGGACGAGAGCTTCGCGGTACTTATCACTGGTGCGCGCGATGACGTCGGGCGGCAGCTTGGGTCCCGGCGCTTTCTTGTTCCAGTCGAGCGTCTCGAGATAGTCGCGTACGAACTGCTTGTCGAAGCTCGGTGGGCTCGCGCCGACGCGGTAGGTATCCGCCGGCCAGAAGCGTGACGAGTCGGGCGTCAGCGCTTCATCGATCAACGTGAGGCGCCCGGCATCGTCCACGCCGAACTCGAACTTCGTGTCGGCGATGATGATCCCGCGGCTGCGCGCGTGCGCGGCCGCGAAGCTATAGAGCGCTATGGCGGTGTCACGCACACGTGCGGCGAGCGCCGCTCCGATCAACCTCTCCACCTGCTCGAATGCGATGTTCTCGTCGTGTTCGCCCATCGCGGCCTTCGTCGCCGGCGTGAACAGCGGGTTCGGCAGCTGCTCGGCCAGCCGCAGTCCCGGCGGCAGCAAGATGCCGCACAGGGTGCCGCTCTGTTGGTAGTCCTTCCAACCCGAGCCGATGAGATAGCCGCGTACCACAGCCTCCAGCGGCAGCGCCCTGAGGCGTCGAACGAGCACCGCGCGCCCCTCGAGCAGCGCGCGCTCGTGCGCGTCTTGCACGACGCTCGCGAGCGGCCGATCCGTCAAATGGTTCGGGACGATGTGGCGGGTGCGTGCGAACCAGAAATTCGAGATCTGATTGAGCACTCGGCCCTTGTCCGGAATCGGGTCCGGCAGCACGACGTCGAAGGCGGACAGCCGGTCGGTGGTCACGATCAGTATCGAGTCCGCATCGACGGCGTAGATGTCGCGTACCTTGCCCTCGTGAATCTTTTCGAGCCCACCGAGAGCGGTGCGGTAGAGAGTCTGCGGCGGTTGCATGTCGCGTGCTGTTGATGCCGGAAAAGGCGCTGACGCGCTTGGTACTATAGCGGCGGTGAAATGGACAGGCAAAGTCGTGGGCGGCCTGCTCGGCATGCTCACTCTGGGCCCGCTCGGCGCAGCCGTGGGCGTGCTGCTTGGGCATCAGTTCGACGAGCACGCCGACGGCGCCGAGGCCGAGCCGCGCCTGGGCAGCGCCGCGGACGTCGCTGCGATCGGCGAGCGGTTCTTTCGCGCCACCTTCCGCGTCATGGGTTACCTGGCGAAGGCCGATGGCCGCGTCTCGCAGCAGGAGATCTCCGCCGCACGCGCGGTCATGTCGGCGCTGCGGCTGAATCCGCTGCAGATCCGCGCCGCGATCGATTACTTCACGGCGGGCAAGCAGCCGGATTTCGATCCAACCGAGGAGCTGACGGAGCTGCGCCGGGCTTGCGCGGGCCGGCCCGACCTGCTGCGCGTATTCCTCGAGCTGCAGGTGAGAGCGGCGCTCGGCGGCAACGATCTGCAGGGGCCCGTGCGCGCGCTGCTGAGCCGCGTCGCCGCGCAGCTGCGGATTTCGGGCCTGGAGCTTGAGCAGATCGAGGCCGTATTGCGGATTCAGAGCGGCCGTTTCGCTGCTCGGCCGGCGCGTCACGACGGCGCCGAGCAGCTCGAGCAGGCGTATCGCGTGCTGGAGGCCGCGCCCGGCGCGAGCAACGATGAGATCGTCAAGGCCTATCGCCGCCAGTTGAGCCGCCATCATCCCGACAAGCTCAAGGCGAATGGCCTGCCCGAGTCGATGCTCGAGCATGCGAAGCAGCGCACGCAGCAGATCATCGAAGCGTACGAACTCATTCGCGCGCGGCGCGGGATTCATTGATTGGCTGAATATTCAGTGTGCTCTGGCCGCCCACTCCTCAAACACAGCCTGAATCGCGCGCACGCCGTCCGTGAGCGCTGCCGGGCCGGGCTGCAGAATGATCGAGGACTTGATCTCGCGCACGTAGCCGGCGCACACCGCCGGAACGGCGCTCCAGCCCGGCCGCGCAGCCACCTGCGCCGGCTGAAACTTCTTGCCGCACCAGGAGCCGAGAATGATGTCGGGGGCGCGCCGCGGCACTTCGCGCGCATCGGCGACGATGCGGTCACGCGCCAGGGGCCGGGCGGCCAGCTCGGGGAAACAGTCCTCGCCGCCGGCCAGCGCGACGAGCTCCGAGACCCAGCGGATCGCGCTGATCTGCGGCTCGTCCCATTCTTCGAAATACACACGCGGACGGCGCGGGAGCGCCGCCGCACGCTCGCGTACCTGCGCGAGCCCGGCGCTGAGCTGCTCGATCAGCGCACGCGTCTTCACCTCGCAGCCGATCATTCCGCCGAGCGTGCGGATCATCCGCAGGATGTCTTCGATGCTGCGGTGATTGAACACGTGCACCTCCAGACCGGCGCGCACGAGCTGCGCCGCGATGTCGGCCTGCAGGTCGGAGAAACCCAGCACGAGGTCGGGCTCGAGAGCGATGATGCGCTCGATCTTCGCGCTGGTGAACGCGGAGACTCTCGGCTTTTCCTTGCGCGCGCGTGGCGGGCGCACGGTGAAGCCGGAGATACCGACGATGCGCCACTCCTCACCGAGGAGATACAGGGTCTCCGTTGTCTCCTCGGTGAGGCATACGATCCGCTGCGCAAATCCACAACCTGAAGTCGTCATCATGGCGGGAGCGACTTGCCGGGCCGCTGACTGTATCGGACTGATCGGCCGCTGTCAGCCGCGCGGCCCCGCTGCAGGCCGTGCCAGCGGCAGCGCTAAGTTTCCCAGGTGATACCCTAAGGCGATGTGGGTGCGTCTGTGGGGCTTCCTCGACTGGTGCTTCTTCGGGCCCGCTGCGATCCGAGCTGGCGCGCTTGGGCTCGCAATGCGGCTTCTGCGCTACCCCTACGCGGTCGTGCGCGACCTGTGGCGCGGCGAGATCAACCTGCGTGCCATGGGGCTCGTCTACACAACGCTGCTGTCGCTCATTCCACTGGTCGCTTTCAGCTTTGCCATTCTCAAGGTGTTCGGCGCGCACCGCGACCTGCAGCCGATCGTCTACGAGTTCTTCCGGCCAGTCGGCGGCGCCGCGGCGCATGAGCTGACCTCACGCGTCATGCAGTTTGCCGATCGCGTCAGCAGCGGTGTGGTCGGTTCCGTGAGTTTCGCGCTGCTCGCCTGGACACTGCTCGGCACGATCAAGAAGGTGGAGGACAGCTTCAATTTCCTGTGGCGTGTGGAGCAGCCGCGCAGCTTCGCGCGCCGCGTAACCGAATACCTGACGCTGCTGGTGGTGGGCCCGCTGCTGTGGGTCGGCTTCATCGGGCTGTCGCAAGCGGCGCTCAACAGCGCTCCGGTGCAGGAGGTGGTCAGACTGCAGCCGCTGCAGCGTTTGACCGGAACCGCGCTCAGGCTCGCGCCCTACGTGATGGTGAGCGCGTTCTTCACGGCTCTCTACAAGTTGATTCCGAATACCCGGGTGCAGTGGCGCCCGGCAGTGAGCGGCGCACTGGTGGCCGGCGTTCTGTGGGCCACGGTCGGCAAGATGTTCACGGCCCTGGTCGTGTATTCGACGCGCCTGACGATTGTCTACGCCGGCTTTGCGTTCATCGTCGCCGCGCTGCTGTGGACGTACCTCGGGTGGCTGATCCTGCTCGCCGGCGCGCAACTGTCGTTCTACCTGCAGAACCCGACGTACCTGCGGCTCGGCCTCGAGGAGCTGCGGCTGTCGAGTGTGGCGCTCGAGCAGCTCGCACTGAAGCTCATGTACTTCGTGGGCCGAGCTCATGTGGCCGGCGGCCAGCGCTGGACGGTGAACCGGCTGGCCACGGAGCTGGGGCTGCCTGGCATCGCCGTGGCGCAGATGGCCACGGCGCTCGAGCGGGCCGGGCTGCTCATCGTCACCGAGCACGACGAGTTGGTTCCGGCACGCGACATCGCCCGCATCGGCGTGCATGAAGTACTCGACATCGCGCGCAATCAGCGCAGCGGCCACATTGCACCACGCAACGTGCAGATACCCGCTGTCGACCGCCTGCTCGCAAGCGTCGATGAAGCGCGCCGCAACCGCTGCGGTGACCTCACGTTACGCGACCTTGTGGAGGAAGCGCCGCGGCCCGCCCTGTCACTGGCCGGCGGCAAGGGAGCATACGAGGGACGGTAGCAGCCTGGAGCACCCCACGAAATCGAGCATCGCAGCAGCTGCGAGTAACAGTCCGCCTATCAAGACGCTCGATTTCCCGGGGGCCCCGCTACTCGCCGGCGATTGTCATCTCGCCGATAAGCACCGACCCCGTGCGTATCCCCCCGCGGATATCGAGGTCATCGCCGAGCGCAACGATGTCGCGATACATCTGGCGCAGGTTGCCGGCGATCGTGACCTCGTGCACCGGATAGGCGATCACGCCGTTCTCGACCCAGAAGCCGCTGGCTCCCCGCGAGTAGTCTCCAGTCACTCCATTGACCCCCTGGCCCATCAGCTCCGTTACCAGCAGCCCCGTGTGCATCCGTCGCAGGATGCTCCGCTCCTCGAGAGCGCTACCCGGTGTGGCAACGATAAGGTTGTGGATGCCACCGGCATTGCCGGTCGTCTTCAGGCCGAGCCGGCGCGCGGAGTAGCTGCCGAGCACATAGCCCTCGAGTACGCCCGAGCGCACGAGCTCGCGGTCCTTCGTCGCGGCGCCTTCGTCGTCGAACGGGTTGCTGGCGATGCCCTTGGGGATATGCGGCCGCTCGTGCATCTGCA
>VBNY01000435.1 GCA_005877705.1 Gammaproteobacteria bacterium | reverse complement strand
GATGTTACAGTCACCTCCGCCGCGCCGCTGGACCAGACTCAGCAGAAGACGCTCTCGGCCGCGCTCGAGCGCAAGTTGAAGCGGGCGGTACGCCTGCACTGCCAGACCGACCCGGAGCTCATCGGCGGAGCCGTGCTGCGCGCCGGCGACCTCGTCATCGACGGCTCGCTGCGCGCCCGGCTCGACCGGATCGCGTACGAGCTGACAGTCTAGACAGACGCTCAGAAGTTTCGAGGACCCAAAGCACATGGCGATCAAGGCAACCGAGATCAGCGACCTGATCAAACAGCGGATCGAGAACTTCAAGGCGGTCACGGAAGCCCGCAACGTCGGCACGATCGTGTCGGTGACCGACGGCATCACGCGGATTCACGGCCTGGCGGATGCCTGCTACGGCGAGATGCTCGAGTTCCCCGCCAACACCTTCGGCCTGGCGCTGAACCTCGAGCAGGACTCGGTCGGCGCGGTCGTTCTCGGGGAGTACAAGCACCTCAGCGCATCCTGCAGGTACCGATCGGCCCGGAGCTGCTCGGCCGCGTCGTCGACTCGCTCGGCCGGCCGCTCGACGGCAAGGGGCCGATCAAGAGCGCGCGCAGCGCTCCGGTCGAGCGCGTCGCCCCCGGCGTCATCTACAGAAAATCCGTGAGCCAGCCGGTGCAGACCGGCTACAAGGCCATCGATTCGATGGTGCCGATCGGCCGCGGTCAGCGCGAGCTCATCATCGGCGACCGGCAGACGGGCAAGACCGCGCTCGCCGTGGACACCATCATCAACCAGAAGACCTCCGGGGTTAAGTGCATCTACGTCGCGGTCGGCCAGAAGCAGTCGACGGTCGCGGGGGTCGTGCGCAAACTCGAAGAGCACGACGCGCTCAAGCACACCATTATTGTGGCTGCCTCGGCCTCCACGCCGGCGGCCCTGCAGTACATCGCGCCTTACTCCGGCTGCACCATGGGCGAGTACTTCATGGACAACGGCGAGGACGCGCTCATCATCTATGACGATCTCACCAAGCAGGCGTGGGCGTATCGCCAGATCTCGCTGCTGCTGCGCCGTCCGCCGGGCCGCGAAGCCTATCCCGGCGACGTTTTCTATCTGCACTCCCGGCTGCTGGAGCGCAGCGCCCGTGTGAATGAGCAGTACGTCGAGATGCTCACCAAAGGGGCGGTGAAGGGCAAGACCGGCTCGCTCACCGGCGTGCCGATCATCGAGACCCAGGCGGGCGACGTGACGGCATTCGTTCCGACGAATGTCATCTCGATCACGGACGGGCAGATCTTCCTCGAGAGCGACCTGTTCAACGCCGGCATCCGTCCGGCGATGAACGCGGGCATCTCCGTGTCGCGCGTCGGCGGCGCCGCGCAGACCGACATCATCAAGAAGCTCGGCGGCGGTATCCGCCTGGCGCTGGCGCAGTACCGCGAGCTGGCGGCGTTCGCGCAGTTCGCCTCCGACCTCGACGAGGCCACACGCAGGCAGCTCGAGCGCGGCCAGCGCGTCACGGAAGTCATGAAGCAGAAGCAGTACTCGCCGCTGTCGGTCGCCGAGATGGCCCTGTCGATCTACGCGGTCAACAACGGACACATGGACAAGGTGGAGCTGAAAAAGATGGTGGACTTCGAGGCGGCGCTGCAGGCGTTCGCGCGCGCCAACTACAAGTCCATGCTCGACGGCATCAATGCGCAGCCGAAACTCACCAAGGAGAACGAAGCGGCGCTGAAGAAATGCATCGAGGACTTCATCGCCACGGGCTCGTACTAGCGCAGCTGATCGCACCCCATGCCCGGCACCAAGGAAATCCGCTCCAAGATCGCGAGTGTGAAGAACACTCAGAAGATCACCAAGGCCATGCAGATGGTGGCCACCAGCAAGATGCGCCGCGCGCTGGAGCGGATGCGGCGCGCGCTCCCCTACGCCGAGAAGATGCGCAACGTCATCGGCCACCTGACGGAAGCGAATCCGGACTACCGGCACCCGTTTCTCGTGACCCGTGAGCCGAAGTCGGTCGGCATCATCGTGATCTCGACCGATCGCGGCCTCGCCGGCGCGCTCAATGCGAACGTGTTCAGGCAGACCCTGTATCTCATGCGCGAGTGGCAGGCGAAGGGCGCGCAGCCGAGTCTGTGTCTCATCGGCGCCAAGGGATTGCAGTTCTTCCGGCGCCTCGCCACGCCGATCCGCGCGAACGTCTCACATCTCGGTGACCGGCCGCACGTCAAGGACCTCATCGGCACCGTGAAGGTCATGCTGGATGCGTATCGCAGCGGTGAGATCGACCGCCTGTTGCTGTTGAACGCGCGGTTCGTCAACACCATGACGCAGAGGCCGACGGTCGAGCAGCTGCTGCCGATCGAGGCCATGGACACCGAGAGCCTGCAGGAGCACTGGGACTACATCTATGAGCCGGAAGCGGCGCAGATCCTCGACGGGCTGCTGATGCGCTACATCGAGTCGCAGGTGTATCGCGGCGCGGTCGAGAACGTCGCCTCCGAGATGGCCGCGCGCATGGTGGCCATGAAGGCGGCCTCCGACAACGCCACCAAGCTCATCACCGAATTGCAACTGATCTACAACAAAGCGCGCCAGGCGGCGATCACCAAGGAGCTCTCCGAGATCGTCGGCGGGGCGGCGGCAGTTTAGGGTGCGACGAACAGCCTCGCACGGAGACACTTGAATTTATGGC
>VBNY01000436.1 GCA_005877705.1 Gammaproteobacteria bacterium | reverse complement strand
CGAGGTGGTGATCAAACAGGGAGACGAAGGCGACTATTTCTACGTCATCGTGAACGGCAAGTGCGTGATCACACGCGAGACGCCGCTCAACCGCGAAGGCATCAAGCTCGCCGAGCTCGGTGTCGGCGACACCTTCGGCGAAGAGGCGCTGATCGCGGAAGCCAAGCGCAATGCCACAGTCACCATGCAGACCGACGGCATCCTGATGCGCCTCAACAAGCAGGATTTCCGCCAGCTGATGAACGAGCCGCTGCTGCAGTGGGTGAGCTATGAGCAGGCGCGCGAGATCGTGGAACGCGGCGGCCGCTGGCTCGATGTGCGCCTGCCGAGCGAGCACCAGAACCTCTCCATCGAGGGCTCCCTGAATATTCCGCTGTACTTCATCCGTCTGAAGCTGTCCGCGCTCGACCGCAGCATCCCCTACGTCGTCTACTGCGACACGGGTCGGCGCAGCTCGGCTGCAGCCTACATCCTGGTGGAGCGCGGGTTCGACGCGTACGTGCTGACGGGCGGCCTCACCAACAGCGGCGTCGCGCTGCGCCGCTCCGCGTAGGATCCCAAGCCCTACATCGTGTGCGTAGCCTCTGTGCGTCCGCGTTGCGCGAATCGCCGACCGACCACCCGGGCCCCATGGCTCTACATTGTATGCGTAGCTTTGTCGCCGGAGAGCGCGCCCGCGAGGTAGGTTTCGATCTTCTTCTGCGTCTGCCCGCGGTCCTGCTCGCTGAACTGCACGCCGATGCCGGCGGTGCGCTTGCCCTGGGCGCCCTTCGGGGTCACCCAGATGACGCGGCCGGCGACCGGGAGCTTCTCGTCCTCGCCCATCAGATTCAACAGCATGAACACCTCATCGCCGAGGCGGTAGTTGCTGTTGGTCGGAATGAACAGCCCGCCGTTCTTCACGAACGGCATGTACGCGAGGTAGAGCGCGCTCTTGTCTTTGATGGTCAGCGTCAGCAGACCCGGTTTGTTCGCACCCGCTCTCAAATTCCTATCCTCATGCGCCGCGCTGGACGATATGCCCGTTCATCTCCTTGAAGGAGATGTCGCGCCGGCGGTGCGCTCGAGCTGCCTCAAGAGCGTCTCGAGCGCCAGTCCGCGGTTGAGAGGCGCCTCGAGGGATGACTTGAGCTCGCGCACGCTGTCTGCCAGCCCGAACAGGTCCCGTATATTCAAGACTGCCACAGCCCGTGGCAAGTAGGGGCCAGCACGCAGTTCTGTAAAGAAGGCGTGCCCGCCGAAGTGGTCCCGAATACGTTCCGTGAGCCAATTCTCAATGCACCGCAGCCTGAGCGGCAGGTCGGCTCGGGCCCAACGCTCTGCGGTCGCGACCGGGTCGGCCGCGCCGGATGTCGCCTCATCGAGAGCGCGGCGCACCTCCGCGGCGACCTCCACAATGGCCGCCGGATCCGCCTGCGCAGCCAGCATGGGGGCCTCACCCAGGGTGTCCAGGACGGCATTCCAGTCGCCGTCACCACGCGTCTCCTGCAGCCAGGAAACCGCCTGCGCGCGCGTTGGGGCGCGTACCCGCACCCGCTGGCAGCGACTCAGAATCGTCGCCGGCAGGCGCGACGGTTGGGTCGCCACAAGAAGCAGAACCGTCTGTGGGGGTGGTTCCTCGAGCGTCTTCAGTAAGGCATTCGCGGCAAACCGATTGAGCGCATCCGCCGGCGACAGGATGCCGACCTTGTAGCCGCCCTGGTGGCTCGTGAGCGCAAGCTCCTGGGCGAGCTCGCGCACCTGCTCGATGCGGATCTGCTGCGAGTCTTCGGTGGGTTGCAGCACGAGAAGATCCGGGTGCTGGCCGGCGATGACCCTCCTGCAGCCCGCGCACGAGCCGCAAGGAGCCCCCGCTGCGTGCTCACACAACACCAGCCGTGCGACCCACCTCGCCAGCCAGTCACCGCCGGCACCGGGCGCCTCGTGCAGCAGCAAAGCGTGCGGCAGCCTGCCGGCCGCGTGCGCCGCAGCCATTAGACGAAACCCTGCAGAATCTGAATCACTTGGCCCTCGACCTCGGCAAGGTCGGCCGCCGCGTCGATGACCCGAATTCTACGGGGCTCTCGCGCCGCCTGCTCCAGGTAACCGGCGCGCACCCGCTCAAAGAACGCTTCAACTTCCGCCTCGAAGCGATCTGCAGACGAGCCTGAGCGCCCGCGCGCCCGCGCGAGCCCGACCGCCACCGGCACATCGAGCAGCAACGTGCAGTCGGGCTGCAGGCTACCGTGTACCGCCGTCGCGAGATCCTCGATCCATTTGGCGTCCACCCCTCGTCCGGATCCCTGATACGCGCGCGTGGCATCGGTGAACCGGTCGCACACGACCCATTCCCCGCGCTCGAGGGCCGGCCGAATCAAATTCTCAAGATGGATGCCGCGCGCTGCAAACATCAGCAGCGTCTCCGTCACCGGCGAAAGGTGTTCGCTGCCGCGCTCCAGGACGATTTGACGCACTCGCTCCGCCAACGGTGTGCCGCCGGGCTCCCGGGTAAGGCGCACCGGGATAGAGTGCTGCGTGAGCCACTCTCCGACAATCCTCGCGACGGTCGATTTGCCCGCGCCCTCTATTCCCTCGAGCGTAATGAAGCGCGCAGCGCGCGGGCCGGGCCGGCTCATCGCGCTCCCCGCGCTCCCGTCGTAACGACAGCCCGCGGTGCAGCCGTCCTCTGCCGGCTCCGCAGCCGTGTCAGATAGGTTTTCACCGCGGCATTATGCTCTTCGAGGGTCTTCGAGAAGTGATGAGCGCCGTCGCCCGCCCCAGTTGCGACGAAGTACAGCTCGCCGCTCTCCTGTGGTTGCACGGCGGCCATCACTGCCTCGCGGCCCGGCAGTGCGATCGGCGTGGGTGGCAGGCCGCTACGCGTGTAGGTGTTATACGGCGTGTCGGTGATGAGATCGCGCATGTGAATATCGCCGTCGTAACCCTCGCCGAGGCCGTAGATCACGGTGGGATCCGATTGCAGCCGCATTCCCTTGCGCAATCGGCTGACAAACACGCCCGCAATGCGTGGGCGCTCGGGCGCGAGGCCGGTTTCCTTCTCGACCATCGAGGCGAGGATGAGCGCCTGATAGGGGCGTTCGATGGGCAGGCCGGGCTCGCGCTGCCGCCATGCCGCCTCGATCAGCCGCTGCATGCTGTCGTAAGCGAGCGCCAGGATCTCGAGATCCGTCGTCTTGGCCGCGAAGCGATAGGTGTCGGGAAAGAAACGGCCTTCCGGGTGCTCAGCGGCGTGCCCGAGCGCGACCATCACTTGCGCATCGCTCTGGCCGTGGAGCGTGTGCGTCACGGCCGCGTGATGCTCGAGGGCGCGGCGGAAATCGGCGAAAGTCGAGCCTTCGGTGACGGTGAGCTGCTCGAGCACGACCCTGCCCTGCTCGAACAGCTCGATGATCTGCGCGGGGCTCGCGCGCGCCGGGATTTCATACATGCCCGCCTGAATGCGCGGGCGGCGACCGTGCACGCGCAGATACAACTGCACCTCGCGTGAGTTGCGCACGGCGCCCTGTCCCGCGAGCTGATTGAGAACCGCGCGCACGCTGGCGCCCGGCTCGACCTGGATGCGCACGGGAGCTGGCGCGGGTCCGGGCGCCTGGAACTCGCGCTGCAGCCAGTAGTACCCGCCAGCTGCAGTGGCCGCGAGCAGCGCAATTGCCCCGAGCACGGCGAGGCCGACGAGCGCCAGGGTAACGGCGCGGCTGCGCCCTTTGGATTTCGACCTAGGCATCGGCAGGCTCCGCGAGCAGTGGCGCGATCAGCCGCTGCAGGACTCGAGTGACCGGCCCCGGTGACCAGGTGCGCGCATCGAGCGCCTGGACGGGCCAGATGCCGATCCGCGCATTGGTCAAGAACAGCTCCTGCGCATTCTGCACATCGGCGGCATCCAATACGCCCTCTTCCGCAACAACGCCCGCACGCGCCGCCTCGCGCAGCACGATGCGCCGCATGATCCCGGCGACGCCGCACCGATCCAGGCGCGGTGTTCGCAACTTCGAGGCCTGCACGAGGAACACGTTGCTCATGGTGCCCGAGACCAGCCTTGCCGAGCTGCTGAACAGCAGCGCCTCGGCAATGCCCGGATCGGTCCACTCGTTGCGGGCCAGCACCTGCTCCAAGCGATTGCAGTGCTTGAGCCCGGCGAGCGCCGGATTTTCACCGAGCCGCAGCGCGGCCGTCCGAACCTGGACGCCATCGTGCGGCCATGCCGGGTCCTCGGGGGGCCAGGCGTAGCGGAGTGTGATGCGCGTCGCGACCTCGCGCCCGGTCACTCCATAGCCGCGGGTGAGGGCGGCGCCGCGCGTCACCACCACCTTGATAATCGCGTTGTCAACCGCGTGCGCCAGCGTCCGCACTTCAT
>VBNY01000434.1:2304-3631 GCA_005877705.1 Gammaproteobacteria bacterium | reverse complement strand
ACGGTGCTGCATAAGGACAGCAATAAGTACTATCACCTGTTGGGGCTAGTCCCTATCCCTACGGGCAAGGAGTATCAGACCATCGTTCGTGCGGAGGGCAACATTACCGGCGCTTCGTTCTATAAGGATTTTTTCGCGGCCGTATCCCGGAATGTAGCGAAGATGCCCATCAGCAACCCGGCAATGCGAGTATCGGCGGCACGAGCTAACGGCGCAACATCCGACGTGGCGCCACCGCCTCCAAAGTCCGATGCGGTCACCTCGCCGGCGCCGTGGCCGACGGCGACTGCAGCGCCGATGCCGCCCGCCACAGCACCGGCCGCGATGACAGCTGCTGCAACGGCGCCGTCAGAATTGTCTGGGTCTGCGACCAACTCAGCCCAGTCCACTGTGCCCCCGACCGAGACTCTGCCGCCACCCAACAAGTGATAGCGACACGCGACCGAGAGAAGAGCAGGCAGCCAGGGACGACGAGATGGCATCTCAGACACCGGCCTAAGCTAACTTGACTGACTAACCCCCCGATCGATCTGATGCGCGAAGCCAATTACATGGTGGACCGGGACAAGGAGCGGACGCCGCCCCCCGCGCTGCTTGCGGCGCAGCGCAGGGGCGCGAGTCGCAGGAGCGACTGCGGACGAAAGGACTAGCCGCCGGCGAAACGACGCGCCTGCTTGCCGCCCGCGAGCGGCAGCTTGCTCTCATCGACGATCTGGCCGTCCTTCATCACGAACACGATGGACTTGGCGTTCTTGATGTCGGCGGTGGGATCCTTGCTCAACAGCACCAGGTCGGCGAGCTGGCCGGTGTCGATCGAGCCCATCTGGTCGGCCTTGCCGAGAAACACGGCACTGTTATGGGTGGCGATCTGGATCACCTTGAGTGGAGCGATGCCCGCCGCGCTGAGCAGTTCCAACTCGTGCTGGAGTGCGGGGCCGCTGCTCTGATCCGTGCCGCTGGCCACCGTGCCGCCGGCGGCGTCGACCTTGCGGACGTTCTGCATCGCGATCGGCGTCATGGTCTTCATCCACCACGTCCAGGAGCTCTTCTGGTACTCCGCACGGACCTCCGTCTTGAGGTGCTCACGCTCCTGCGCACTGAAGGAGGCGACGTAGAGCGGCTCGTCGAGGTACTGAGGATGCTCGGCAAGGCGGCTGTAGTTCTCGCCGATCGTGAGCGTGCTGGCGAATGGAGTCTTCTTTGCTCCCATCAGCTTCACAAAGGAGTCGCTGACGGGGCCCTGGATGACGGGATGGGCGAGGGTGTCGCTGCCGGCATAGATGGCCTCGAGGGAGCGCAGCTCGCTCGAGACGTGCACCGTAGTGCG
>VBNY01000434.1:0-2252 GCA_005877705.1 Gammaproteobacteria bacterium | reverse complement strand
CTGTTGCTCGGCAATGTGCTTGTCGAGCAGCGCCTTGTCCTTCTCGAAGTCGCTGACGTTCACGGCCATGTTCGTCCCATGGCTGCCCGGATAGGTCACGAGATTGCCGGTGGCGAAAATACGCGGCGACAGAATACGGCCCGCGCGCTCGTCAGCTCGCAGCCCGAGGATGTGCTCCGCGCGATTGCCGCAGTCGAATACCGTGGTCACGCCGGAATACAGATAGCTCGCGAGCGCTTCCACGCCTTGCTGGCGATTCGGCGGCGCCGAGGTATCGCCCACTTCAGCGGTGAGGTCGACACCACCTCGCAGATGGATGTGGATATCCATGAGCCCGGGCATGAGGTACTTGCCCTTGCCGTCGATGCGCTTGCCCTTGAGATTGTGCGCAAGGGAGGTCGGCGTGACGGTAGTGATCCTGTTTCCATCCACCGCAACGGTCATGTCGGGCTGGGGCGCGTGGCCCAGGCCGTCGATGACCGTGACGTGTTCGATTACGACGTTGTCGGCCTGCGCGGCCGGGATGGACAGGATCCAGGCGAGAGCAGTCGCTCCGAGAATAGCCGGCCGCTTCATTTCGCTCCTCCAGTAGTCTTGGCCACAATTCCGCCGCGCATGACGAAGCCGACATTCATGACTGCGTGAATATCGTCCAGGGGGCTCTGGGGCATGGCAATCACATCCGCGGCCATGCCGGGCTCGAGCTGGCCGACCTCCTTGATGCCGCCCGCCTGCGCCGCGTTGACCGTACCCGCCATCAGGGCTTCCATGGGGGTCATACCGGAGTCGACGACGTAGGTCACCATCTCCATCCCATTCTCACCATGCGGCACGAGCGGAGCGTCAGTGCCCAGCGCGATACCGACGCCGATCTTATGCGCCAGGGTCACCAGCTTGCGGGGCTGAGTGCCGAGCTTGAGCACTTTCTCCATCGAGACTGCAGGCAGATCCTTCAGCGGCCCATTGCGAACCTTCTCGGGGGTATCGCCGACGTAGGTGATGGTGGCGGCCGTCGGTACGAGCCAGATGCCCTTGGCCTTCATCGCCCGCAACGTTTCTTCGTCGGCCCACATGCCGTGCTCGATGGAGTCGAAGTTGGCGCGGATGCAGGCGTCGATGGCCATTTTGGCATGCGCGTGCGCCGTCACTTTGCGCCCGAAGGCATGCGCGGTATCCGCGATGGCCTTCAACTCCTCGTCGGTGAATTGCTGCCCGGTGCCGCCGTCCCCTTCATCGAGGGTGCCGCCGGAAGCCATCACCTTGATGACGTCGACGCCCCTGCGGATCGCCTCGCGCACCGCGCGGCGGCAGTCGTCGGCCCCGTTGCAGACGCCGCGGCGGATGATTCCTTCGAGGAGCTCTTCGCGCAGGTTGTGATTGTCGGCGTGACCGTTGGTCGGGCTTATCGGGTCGCCGGAGGCCAGAATGCGCGGTCCCAGCACGATGCCGTCGCGGATCGAGTTTCTCAGACCCAGGACGGTGTAGCCCTCCGAGCCGAGATCGCGCACCGTCGTGAAGCCTCCCATGAGGGTCGCGGTGGCACTGCGGTAGGCGACGATTGTGAAATAATTGTCAGATTCGCGGAGGTTCAGATCCCGGCCGCGCTCCGCGCCGCTGCTCAGATGCACGTGCAGATCGATGAAGCCGGGCATGACGAACATGTTCGTGAGGTCGATGACGCGCGTGTCCGCCGGCAGCCCGAGCGCCGTGGCGTCGAGGTAGCCCGCGCGTATCTCCTTGATATTGCCCTTCTCTACGACCACGGTCGCCTTCGTGACGGGTTGTTTACCCGGCTGCGCGAGCAACCGCCCGGCGTGGATGATGGAGTAGGCAGGGGGTGCGAGCGGCACGGCAGTGGCCGTTACCGACGCCGCCAGAGTGGCCGCGCCGGCCGCGAGACCGAGCAGCAGTAAAAATCCAACACTTCGCCTGGGCGCTCGCATCGTCGTTCTTCTCCTGTTCGGTCACTCATGGTGCGTTGGCAGATCAGCATCGATCATCTTGATGACACGCACAAGGTGTCGGACTGGCGAGAATCGTGCGCGGTACGCAACAAGTTTTGCGCGCGCCCATGGCAGGACCGGCGCATACTCGGTTCCGACCGCCACCGTGGGTGTGGAGTATGTCACGAGTGGGGAAGTGATCAGCAGCCCGCGCTGGAACCTGACGGCCAGCCTGAGCCATGACTGGAGAGTTGGTGACGGTGGCAAAGTCACCGCCGTATTCACTACACGAGCCGGCAACTGCTCTAT
>VBNY01000049.1 GCA_005877705.1 Gammaproteobacteria bacterium | reverse complement strand
ATGAGCCCACCACGGGTCTGCACTTCGAGGACGTCGCGCAACTGCTCAAGGCGTTCCGCAAGCTGCTGGCAGCGGGACATTCGCTGCTGGTGATCGAGCACAATCTCGACGTGATCCGCGCCGCCGACTGGATCGTCGATCTGGGACCGGAGGGTGGCGATCGCGGCGGGGAGATTGTCTGCGCCGGTACGCCGGCCGAGGTGCGGGCTGACACGCGTTCCTTCACGGGACAGGCGCTGGCCGCCTACGCGAGCGCCATGTCCGGTGAGCTGAGCGCAGAGATCGCCCCGGCCGCGCAAGCGCTGAGCGAGGCGCTCGGGGGCAAGCCGGTCGCCGGCGTCGCGGAGCCGGATACGCAGTACGGCCGCGGCGGCGCACACGACCGCAATTCGGTCGTTATCCACAACGCGCGCGAGCACAACCTGAAGAACATCGACGTGCAGATCCCGCGAGACCGGTTTACGGTGATTACGGGCGTGTCGGGGTCTGGCAAATCAACACTCGCTTTCGACATCCTGTTCAACGAAGGCCAGCGGCGCTACCTCGAATCGTTGAATGCGTATGCACGGCAGTTCGTGCAACCGGCGGCGCGACCCGACGTGGATGCCATCTTCGGCATCCCACCGACCGTCGCCATCGAACAGCGCACCAGCCGTGGCGGACGCAAGAGCACGGTAGCGACGCTCACGGAGATCTATCACTTTCTGCGGCTCCTCTATGTGAAGCTCGGCACGCAGTATTGCCCGGATTGCAACCTGGCGATCGAGCCACAGAGCGCGGCCTCGATCGCCGCCCGCCTGCTGCGCGAGTACCGGGGCAAACCCATCGCCTTGCTTGCCCCGTTGGTGATCGCGCGCAAGGGCTACTACACCGAGCTGGCGAAGTGGGCCGCGAAGAAGGGATTCAAGACGCTGCGCGTCGATGGCGCGAGCCTCTCCACAGCCAAGTGGCCGCGGTTGTCGCGCTTCAAGGAGCATACGATCGAGCTGCCCGTCGCCGAGATCGAAGTCCGTGCGAACACGGACACGGCGCTGCAGCAGGCGCTCGCGCGCGCGCTCGACTTCGGCAAGGGGCTGGTGCACGTGCTCGGTCCGAAGTCGGAGCGTGTCGCGGTGTTCTCGACGAAGCGCGCCTGTCCTGCGTGTGGCCGCAGCTTCGCCGAGCTCGATCCGCGGCTGTTCTCCTTCAATTCGAAGCACGGCTGGTGCGAGAGCTGCTACGGCACCGGTCTCGAGATGGCCGGCTTCGATGCCGAGCAGAGCGGCGAGGAGGTCTGGTGGAATGACTGGTACGAGCGCGAGGCGCAGGCTTGCGCGGCGTGCGGCGGGCAGCGCTTGAGTCCCACCGCGCTCAACGTACGCTTCCGCGGCCAGTCGATCGCGGCTGTCGCGGCAGAATCGGTCGCGGCCGCGGCCGAATTCTTCGCGCAGCTCAAGCTCGATGCCCGAGAGCGGCAGATCGGGCGCGATCTGCTCGCGGAGATCCGGGCACGCCTCAGGTTCCTGGAGCGTGTCGGCCTCGGCTATCTGCAGCTCGACCGCTCGGCGCCCACGCTGTCGGGCGGAGAGGCGCAGCGCATACGCCTCGCCGCGCAGCTCGGCTCGAACCTGCAGGGGGTGTGTTATGTGCTGGATGAGCCGACCATCGGCCTGCATCCCAGGGACAATGCCATTCTGCTGGATGCGCTGGCCGAGCTGTCGGCAAGCCGCAACACGCTCGTTGTCGTCGAGCACGATGAGGACACCATCCGGCGCGCCGATCATGTGCTCGATCTCGGGCCGGCGGCCGGCGTGCGCGGCGGCGAAGTTGTCGGATCCGGCACCGTGCAGGATCTCATCCGCAATCCACGCTCGACGACGGGGCGGTTTCTGCGCGAGCCGCTGCTGCATCCGGCGCAACCGCATCGACGGGTGGATGAGCGCACCCCACGATTGAAACTGGAGCGCGTCGCGCTGCATAACATCAAGGGAGCCGATGTGCACCTGCCGATCGGACGGCTGGTGGTCATCACCGGCGTCTCCGGCTCCGGTAAGTCGACCGTGGCGCGCGATGTGCTGTACGCAAATCTGCGG
Source organism: Gammaproteobacteria bacterium (assembly GCA_005877705.1). Lineage (GTDB taxonomy): Bacteria > Pseudomonadota > Gammaproteobacteria > Steroidobacterales > Steroidobacteraceae > 13-2-20CM-66-19. The sequence continues at coordinate 14,925 of VBNY01000049.1, read as the reverse complement.
CTGCTGCTCGGCGAGCACAACCTGAACGGGCGCAACCGTGGCAACGGCCGCGACGGCGGCAAGACCGAGCTCATGGGCTGCAGGGCCGTGCGGGGTCTCGAGCACCTCGATCGTGTTCTGGAAGTCGACCAGACACCCATCGGCAAGACGCCACGCTCCTGCCCCGCCACCTACATCGGCTTCTGGGACGAGATCCGCCGCATCTATGCGGGCACCACCGAAGCCCGTATTCGCGGCTACACCGCGAGCCGCTTCTCGTTCAACACGGCCGGCGGGCGCTGTGAGGCCTGCGAAGGCCAGGGCGTGAAGACCATCGAGATGAGCTTTCTCCCGGATGTGAAGGTTCTGTGCGATGTGTGCGGCGGGCGCCGTTTCAACTCGGAGACGCTGTCCGTCCTGTGGCGCGAGAAGAGCATCGGCGACGTGCTGGCGATGAATGTGGACGATGCCGTCGAGTTCTTCAGGGCGCATATGAGGGTGCACCATGCTCTGAAGCTGCTCCAGGACGTCGGGCTCGGCTATCTCACCCTCGGCCAGCAGAGCCCGACGCTCTCAGGGGGAGAGGCTCAGCGCATCAAGCTGGTCACGGAGCTCGCGAAGGTGCGCGGCGAGCCGGCGCGCCCGCGGCAAAAGCCGAAACACACGCTCTATGTGCTCGATGAGCCGACAGTGGGCCTGCACATGGCGGACGTCGAGAAGCTGATCCAGGTTCTCCACCGGCTCGTCGAGGCCGGCAACACGGCCGTGGTGGTCGAGCATAACCTTGACATCATGGCGGAGGCGGATTGGATCGTCGACATGGGGCCCGAGGCGGGTGACGGCGGCGGTCGGATCGTCGCGCAGGGGCCGCCAGCGCAAGTCGCGCGCAACAAGAAACAATCACATACCGGCCGCGTGCTGCAGGCGTTCCTGCGGGAGCGCGCCAAGTAGGCAGGCGGCGTAAAATACCGCCATGGCCCACGACCTCGTCTGCTGGAAATGCGGCGCCTCGCTCGCCGATCTGAGCCTGCCGCTGCGGCGGCTCGAGGAGTGCCCGAAGTGTCGCGCCGAGCTGCACGTCTGCCGGATGTGCATCGACTACGACACGCGAGTCGCCAAGCATTGCCGCGAGCCCACCGCGGAAGAGGTCAATGACAAGACGCATGCGAACTTCTGCGACCACTTCAAGCCGCGCGCCGCGGCTTACACGCCACCCAACACGGCAGAGGTCGACAAGGTGCGCTCCGAGCTGGAGAAGCTCTTCGGCAAGGGTTGAGCTACGGCTTTCTGATCCGGTCGCTCAGCCGCTCGAGCAGCCGCGTGAACGGAGTGTTCTTCTGCACCTGTACGCGCAGATGGCGCACGCCCGTGTCGTTGAGCGTCTCGCCGCGTCCGTTGTCGATCTCGAGCTCGCTCGCGCCGAGAATCTCGAGTGTCTCCTCGAGCGTCTGCGGAGCACGCTTCTCACGCGCGCCTACCTTCGCGCCACTCCTCGCATTACGTCTCGCTGATGGTATCGGGCGGGACGCAGTGGCGCCCGCCGGCTGGACCGGCTTCTGTACCGATCTCTCCCGGCCGCTCTCATCCATGTCGAGCAGCTTGAACTCTTCCACCTGCTCCTGACGCCTCTTGGGAATCGACACCAGCGCTGCCTTCTTGTCGCCTGCACTGGCGCGCGTCCGCTCCTGCGGGCTCACCGGGACCACCGCGACGGACGCGAACTCTGAACGCACGTAGTAAGCGACCTGCTTGGCGGAGATCGCATCGCTGAAGAAGCCGAGGCGCAGGCCGTACCACTTGCGTCCGTCGCGACTGCCTTCAACCGTATACAACGTGTAGGCGCTGAAAATCGCGAGCGGCGGCACATTGCCGAGCTCCACCGGCTGCACCGACCATTGCAGCTGCACGGCAAACGCCACGGGCGCATTCTGTACGACGGCTTCCTTGAGCGCGCGGCGCGTACCGGTGTCATCCGGCTTGAGCAATGAGATGCCCGTCTCGGGGACATCGTTCGAGTGCTCGCGGTCCTCGGTACGCCGGTGTTCGAGGAACCGCAGCACCTGCGTATCGGTAAGACTGTTCTCGTCCGGGACTTTGACCCGCGGTATCGCCACAGCGGGCATCATGCGCGTCTCGCCCGTTTCGCTCGAATCGTCAAGCGACGCCAGCACTTCGCGCACGTTGGAGCCGGCGAATATGGGCCTCGAGGCGGCCTTTGCAGCACCCGGCCGGGGTGCGGCCGCCGGCTGCGAGGCCACAGGCGCGGGGGTACGTGCAGGCTGCGACGGTGTCTTCCCGGCGCTCGAGGCGGCCTTGGCTGCACTCGATGCGCCCTTGGCTGCGGTCGGAGCGACCCTGCTCGCAAGGCTCGGCGCGGCTGCGCGCGCTTGCCCCGCTGAGTGCATAGGCGCCTGCGCGGTACGTGCAGGCACCTGAACAGCCGCCGGCTTTGCCACCGGAGGCGCCGCGACTCTGCGAGAGTTGGTCGGCGGGGTCGCGGCGTGCAGCGTCGGCACTACCAGTCCGGGCGGGTATTGCGGCGTCGCAGTCGAGCTGCGGGAGGTTGGCTTCGCACTCCTCGGAGCGGCGGGCTGCGGCGCCGCTGCAGCGGCGCGAGCGGGCGCCGGAGACGCGGGCGGTCGGGGTCCGACAGCGTGTTGGGCTTGAGCCGCCGCGGCTGCGGCCGCGCGTGCGCGCAGCTTCTTGCCCGGCGCCTCACCGGCCCATGCGCCCGGATAGATCTCGCGCACGACGCTCAGCCATTCCTCTGCTTCGGCGAGCGTCGCGAAATAACCCATGTGAAGGCGGAAGCGCTCCCGACCCTCCTCGAAGCGGCGGCTCACGAAGAAGGTAAAGCGCTTGAGCTCCGGCAGATCCGCTTGCGCGAGCGCCATCGGCGTCGTCGACGAGCACAAATTCAGGACGAACGGGCCTGCGGCAGGCGCCGTCTGATCCCGGGCTTCGGGGCGCGCAATGGCGCCGGTTGCCAGCTGTGGCGTTGGTGATGTCATAGCTTCCCCGGACCCGTTGTTCAGCCACGAGCTGCAGGAAGAAGCTACGACGGGAATGGGAATGCAACCGTTCGCGCCGGGCGCGATCGTGGCAGCCCCGCCGTCATAGGATCCCTTCCTTTAGACCGGTGGCTTTGCGTCCCCGCCTTTCGACGGGTTTGCCCTTGTCACTACAGGGGCCAAGTGTCAAAGCGTCGCGGATAAGAGTCAAGCCCCACAAATGTGTCTCGCATCTCAAGCCCGCAGACTCGACATATTTCGCACGGCTCGATGAGGGCGTTATGTCTCAATGCGACGACGGTGAAGCGGTCTGCGCGCTCTCGCCCCAGAAGCGCCCCGCGCCCACGAGGCGCTTGCGATAATAGCCCTCGCTGAGATCTCCGTAGGAGACGACCTCCCCCGAGCGCGGCGCATGGATGAAACGGCCCGCGCCAGCGTAGATGCCGACGTGGTCGATGCGACGCGCGCCGATGCGGAAAAAGACGAGATCACCCGGCGCCAGTGCAGCCAAGGGAACCGGGCGAGAGGCGTGCCGTTGCTCCTCCGCCGTGCGCGGGATTTCCAGACCGACGCGTTCGTGTGCGTAGAACGCGAGCCCGCTGCAATCGAAGCCCTGCAGGTCCGCGCCGCCGAAGTGATACGGGGTGCCGACAAGTTGCGCGGCGACCAGCGCGATGGCCGCGCCAGCTTGCTCCTGCGGCTCAGGCGTGCGCGCAATGCTGCTGCACGCCGAGATGAGCGACATCGCAGCAATCGTGAGCGCGGTGCGCATCCTTTAGTCCGCGTCGGTGACTGGTTTTGAGCGATCGAGAGCGCTTTGCGGGGCGCTACTTGGCGCCGCCTGGCGCCTTGGAGTCCGCGGGCCCGACGGTGCGTGCAGGCTTGAGCCGTGACAGGGCCTGTATGCCGGAGTACGTGTATCGCTGCACGCCGCGGCGGCCTGAGCGGGTAGCGCCGAGCATCGCGGCGCCCACCGTCGGCGCGGCGACTGCACGGTAAGCTTCGCGCGCGCCGAGCAGGAGCGGATTCACGAGCGGCATGATCACCCGCAGCAGGAGCTCGAGCGGACGCATCTGGCTGCGCCAGCCGAGCAGCAGCGATGGCTGGAGTATATCGAGCGACGCAAAGCCCACGGCCGCAAGCGCTTCCTCCATTTCTCCCTTGGTTCGCAGATAGAAGGTCTTGGAGTCGGCGTCCGCGCCGACGGAGGAAATCACGACGAAACGCTGCGCCTGCGCCGCCTTGGCCGCGCGTGCAAATGCCAGCACGTAATCCAGGTCGATCTGGCGAAAATCCGCCTGCGAACCCGCCTGCCGGATCGTCGTGCCGAGCGCGCACAACGCCACGTGGCAGGTGATCCCCTTGAGCTGCGCCTCGAGGCGGTCAAACTGCACGATGCGGTTCGCGAGCCGCGGATGCTCGCGCCCGAGCGGCCGGCGCGTGACCGCGAAAACGCGGCCGAAGTCGGGCGCGGCGAGAAGCGCATCGAGCGCGCATGTCCCTACCAGCCCGCTCGCGCCCGCGAGCAGCGCCACCTTCAGTTCGGCGTCTGCCATGGTGGAGGTATCCCCGAATGCTCCGCAATGTTGTTTTCCGACAGCTTAGGAGTGCGCGCGGCTCGCCGCAAGCCGTGCCGCGTGTTGCGAGCGAGCAGCGCCGTGAATTTCCCGCGTCTGCGCACGCGCGGGGGAACAGTGCAGCAGCCGGCAGGGCCTCCCTTGTCCGTGCGGGAAGCGTTACGATTGATTTCCTTACGTTTGGGCGCAGCCCATGAGAACTCCAAGTTCATGGCTCATTTTGGCCGCGGCCGTCGTGGTCTCGGTGCCGGCGGCGGCCACAACGGACGCGGAGCGTCTGGACGTTTATCACCAGTTCCGGGCGGCCTTCGACGCGCATCACTATCAGGAAGCGCTGCCGCTCGCACAGCAGCTCGTCACGCTCACTGAAGAGCAGTACGGCGCGAGCGACCGTGCCCTGGTCAATCCGCTCTCGAATCTCGCCACGACTGAATACCGGCTGGGGGACTACAAGGACGCGGAAGCCGCTTACCTGCGCGGCGTGAAGATCGTCGAAGACTCGGGCGGCAACGGCAATGCGGACCGCCTGCTGTTGAGGCCGCTCCACGGGCTCGGCGTGACATATTACGCGAGCGGGCAATACGAGGATGCGAGCATCGCCCTGAAGCGTGCGCTCGACTTGAGCCGCAACCTCGACGGCCTGTTCAACGCCGGCCAGGTCGCCATTCTCGACCCACTGATCGCGAGTCTCGTGACCCTCGAGCGCCACGATGAGGCGGAGCGGCAATACCAGTACGCGGTGCGGATCGCGGAGAACGCTTACGGCACGGGCGACGCTCACGTGCTGCGCCCCTTGGACCGTTACGCCCACTGGCTCGAACACATGGGACGCTACGGCACGGCCCGGGCTCTTTGGGCCCGGGCGCTGGCCATAGCTGAGCAAGCTGGCCGCGGGACGTTGCTCGTCATAAGCCCCCTGCACGGCATCGCGCGCACGTACAGGCTCGAGTTCGTCAACGGCGGGGAAGACGAGACGCTCGCGCCCGGCGACCCGTTCGCACCGGGCAACGACTTGCCCCCGAGCGGGATGAACTCGCAGCGCCTCAACCCCGACGGCGAACGCGCTCTGCAGCTCGCCATGCAGGCAATCGACAAGACGCAGCCGGTCGATCATCTGCGCCGCGGCTCCACGCTCATCGAGCTGGGCGACTGGTACATGTCCAGCGGGCTCGTCAGCAAGGGCATGCAGACATATCGCGACGCCTGGAAGGAGCTGGCCCTCGGGGGCTCGACGGCGACACTCGCCGCGCCGCGTCAGCTGGCCTACAGGGCACCGTCCACCTCGATCACCCGCTCCCATTTGACCGAGCGTGACAACGTCGAGGAGCATTTCGTCGAGGTGAGTTTCACGGTGACGCGCGATGGGCACACGGCCGACATGACCCCGACCGCAACCGACGCGTCAGAATCGCAGCAGAGGCTGGTGCTCTCCGCTGTGAAGAGAGCGCGTTACGCGCCGCGCTTCGAGAACGGCGAGCCCGTGGATACTCAGGGCGTGAAACCGACTTCTGGGGTGCTTTGTCCGGCGTTGCGCCCGAGGGGCTCGGCTCTGGAGCTGCGGTAGTGGGCGGCGGCGCCGGTGTCTGCACCGCCGGGTTGGCGGCGGCGTCGGGTGCCGGGTCGTCGATCGGGACCGCTTCGATCTGCGTGTTTTCGGCCGTGGCCGCGGCTTGCTCCACCGTGACAGGCTCGTTGCGCGCGAGTTGTTGGCCGACCGGCAGGTCGGGGAACTGCACCAGGAATTTCGCTGCCGCACCCCGCATCGCTGCCACACTCGCGCGCACGAGCGGAGCGCTGCTCGACATCCCCTTGGCGAGAGCGGTGCCATAGCCGGTCAGCGTGAGCGTGTCGGCTTTCTCTCCCTGCGGGGTATACAGGTTGATCCGATAGCGGATGGTGACGGCGTAGTAGCGTCCCTGGGTCTCGCGCGCGGTGACGAACGAATACTGATCGATGCGCGGCTCGAACAAGACCTTGAGATCCTTCGCCGCTCGAGCCGACTCGACATCGTTGAACTCCTCGACATGGCGGAAGGAGTCCTTGAAAACGTCCTCCATGATGCGGGTGTGTCCCGGGCCGAGCGCGATTTCCCAGTCGACACCCCAGCGCGTCTCCTTGTGGGTGTATTTGCGCATGTCAGCGGGAATGATGAGCCCGACGTCGGCGGGGATAGGCTGCAGGAGCGGCTTGGGAATCAGCGGCTCCGGCCGGATGGAAACGCCGCCGCATGCAGCGAGCGCCGCGAGCACCGCGAGGATGGGGAACAGTCGTCCGGCACGGCAGCCCAAGGCGCCGCCGGAATCTGTGCCGACCGCTGCGCGTGTGACGCTCATGAGCCTAGTTCTTCATCGCGACGAACGTTCCGTTGTTCTGTGCGCATATCAGCCGCATTAAGGCCGAAAAGCGGATATTTGTAAACGGAGTCATGTCCGGGCCCTCCGGAAAGCCGATGGCGTGGATACGCACCGGGCGGCGGCCGTTCGGGGCCGGTCTGTTGAGCTGGCGGATCGAATCGAGCGCGGCCTGGATGGAATCCCCGGTGAACTCGTCTCCCAGCACGAACACACTGATCCGCTTGTCCGCCGCCCAGTATCTGCGTACGGCCTCCTCCATTCCGGGCACGGGATTGGATTGGCTGAACGCGCGCCACTGTCTGGCTCGCTTGCGGATCTGGTCGCGCCGCTCGCGGGAGTCGGCGAGCCACGTGCCCTGCGTTTTCTCGAACATGTAGGTCCCCTGATCATTCATGATCTGCAGCCCCTTCACCTGGGGGTAGAGACTCAGGATCTCATCGATGATCGCGAGATTCACGTCCCAGTGGTTGCTGGTCATGCTGGAGGACGTGTCGACGACGAAAATGATGTACTCGCTGTCGATCGGAATTCCCGCGATGGCCTCGGTGGGCGGTCGGCGCGCCCGCTCCTTGAGTAGACGCTGCATCTCGTCGCTGAGTGACTGGTAAGCCGAGACCAGCTCTGCTTCCACGATGTTCGTGACCGAGGCGTCCTGCCGGCTGCTGGCGTACTGTCCCCGGATGTTGGTGAGATCCCCCGACAGGCGCGCGAGCTTCAGCCGCTCGCGCTCGAGCGTCTCCGTGCTGCCCTTGAGCTCGCGATTGAGCTCGTCGGTCTCGCCACGAATGATGTGCAGCTGCTCCTCCAGGTCCCGCACCTGGCCGTCGAGATTCTTGCGGCTCTTCTCCAGCTCCAGCGGCTGTGCGATCTCGGTCAGCACGAGCATCAGGATGATGGCCCCGAAGCCGCAGCAGATGCAGTCGAGAAACGACAGGCTGAAGACCTCGACCTCGCGGCGGCGGCTAGACATATCTATTGGCTGAAAGCGGCCTGCGGCCCTTTCAGCAGCCCACCCCGTGGCTGTTTTCGACCTGCGGGCAAAAGGCGCGGCTTTTGCCCGCAAGCATGCCGGTTGGCGAGCCTTGCGTTCATCATGGCCAGTCCTTCGCGGGCATGATCAAGGTGCCGTCGGTCATGCGCGCCAGATGCCAGAAGCGGTGCGCGGCTTCCAGATCGCCCTTCATGGGCAGCAGCACGCAATCGATCGGCACGTCGTGGGGGATCTCCTCGATCGCCTGATCGAACAGGCGCTCGCGCGCTGCGGAATTGACGTACTTGTGCAATCCCACGGTCTTGCCCTGAGTGGGCAGCCCATCGGTGATCAGAACGAGCTGATCGGGAAGCGGAAACAAGGTCTTCGCCTCGGTGAAAGCGTTCTGCAGACTCGTGCCGCCGGCGGGCACGATCATCTGCAAGGCCTGCATGGCGCGCTCGAGCCGCGGCGTGTCGCCGCGTGAGATCCATTTCTTGCCCGAGTCGGGCAGCAGCGGCTGCGCCTTCGTGTTGAACGTGTAGATCTGGTACTCACTGCCCGGCGGCACCTGCGTCAGCAGCCAGTTCACCGTCTCGACGGCGCGGCGCCACTTGGCCGCGGCGCGCTTGTGTGCGTCATCAGTGTTGCGCAGCCGCAGGATTTCCACGAGATCCTCGTGCAGCATGCTGCCCGAAACATCGAGCAGGATCAGGATGCGCTTGCCGCGCATTCTGAGGCCGGTGATATAGCGGCGCTCGCCGCCGATCTTGCGGAAGCTGGTCACGTCCTGACCGGGCGCAGCGCGCTCGTCGCTGCCGGCCTTCAGGCGCTTGTTGCCCGCTTCCAGCGAGCGGACATCCGCCTTGAGCTTCTCGATGTGCTCCCGGCGAGCGAGGCTCGTCGCGTCATAAACCGACACCTCCTCCTGCTTGCGCGCAAGCTCGGCCAGGATGAGGTTGGTTTGCGCGGAGGCGCGGGCTGCCTCGTCCCTGGTGATCTCCAGGGTGTTACGTAGCGGTGCGAGGCCACGCGTGCCGGTGAGCACTTCGTCCTTCAGGCGATTGACCTCGGCCGTCATTTCGTCGATGTTCTTGATGTGCACGACGCCGGCCTGCGCGCTCACGATCGTATAGAACAGGATGACGGCCCCGAAGCCGCAGCAGATGCAGTCCAGGAACGACAGGGTGAACACCTCGAACACGCGGCGCCGCCTTGCCATGTTCGACCCCTATGAGCGGGCGGGACCTTCGCCCACCGCGATCAGCGCGAGCTCCACGCCCGGCTCGCCCACGCGCACGCGATCCCCGGCGTAGACGCGAGCGCGCTCTGCTACGCGCTCTCCGTTGACGAACGTACCGAAGCCGCTGTGATCGAGCAGGATGAGCTCATCGCCGTCGCGGATGAACGTGCAATGACGTCGCGACACTCCAGCAAGACCCTCGGAGAGGGCGAGGGCGTGCGGGCCGCCGGGTGCGCGCCCAACAACCAGGGCATCGCCGGTCAACGCATAGGCCCGCCCATCGACCAGCAGGTGTGACGGTGGCGGAGCGCTGCTGCGGCGCGTTCCCAACACGTCACGGGTAACCGCTTCTGTCAGCGTCGTTTGCCCGCTCGACGGCAGGCGCCGCAACAGCCGTACCGGCTGGTCGCTTGCACGCTCGGGCAGATCAAGGAGCGAGACTGCGGCCGCAGCGAAGCCGTCGGGAACGCTGATCAGCTCGCAGCCCACGAATTGCTCCAGCTCATCCCTCAGCCCCGGCAGTTGAGCGACTGCGCGCGCAACTACCAGCGCCACGGAGGTCCCCGCGGGGCGCAACTCATGCAGCAGGTTTACGACCTCGCGAATAAACGGCTGCGCCGCCTGCGCGAATTGATCACGCGTCAACTGCACCTCGACCTGCTCGCCGCCCTTCGCGAGGGATGCGGTCGCCGAGCCGGTGGCCGCGGCGTCGCGTGTCAAAGTCCCCAGCGCGTCAAAGAGTTGCTGTTCCGTAGCCGCATCGTGCAGCGGATCGAACCGCGTTCGCCGCACCATTGCCGTGCTGACGAGTTCCAGCCACGTCTGATACAGCTCCAGCAGTCCGCCGCGCTCGGTCAATGCCGTGTGCCGGCGACGCGCCTGACCGCCGTCCTGGGAGACGGACGTCGCGGCCGCGTGGTGCATGCCGAGCTCGAGCACGATCGCGTCGCGCTCCAGCCCGAGGGCGGCCACTGAAACCGCCGCCGCATCGACGAACCCGTCCACGGCCAGGGGCAGGCTCCGAGCGACCCCGAGCGCCGTGCCCAGTCCCCGCGCCTGTGCCCGGGCAGGTGCCACGATCCACACGCATTCGCCGGCGGCCGGAGAGTGCTCCGCCAAACGCTGCGCCAACTCAGCCGCAACGAGGCCCACTGCACGTTCGGATGCAACAGGCTGGCTCAACAGCAAGCCCAGATGCCGTGTGGACGTTGCAGTCGGATGGCGCCGCAGGGCGTGCCAGGCGTTCGCCCCCGCTGCCTCACCAGCGCTGCCGTCGAACACGGCGCTCGGAGCACTCGAGAGAACGCGCCCGGCTCTTGCCAGGCAGACTGCGCGATCGTCGAGCTCGATGGCGAACGGGTTCATCCGCGGATCCTCAGATATCGACCGGGAAGCTGACATTGTTGTCCGCGGATTCCTTCGAATCGGGCGGAACGGTCGAATCGTCGTCGCTGTCGGGGGACTGCTGCGCAGTCGACGGCGCCGAGGTCGGCAGATGCGCACCGGGAGCGGGGGCTTGTTGCGCTGCGCCAGCGGCAGCCTGCGCGCCAGGGTCGGCGGCTTGCGGCTTGGCGTCGGCCGCTGGTTGCGCGCCGCCCGCGGGGGGCCCGGCCGCGGCGGTTGCCGGTGTCGCGGTCGCACTCGACTTCTGCTCGGCCGCGGTCAGCGTCACGAGCGCCGCACCCGTGCACGCGAGTAGCAGCAATGCCAGGAGCCAGATCGATCGCCGTTGCTTGCTCATGGATGCCTCACTTTGTCACTCCGCGTAGCGCGCAATGCGAAACCCGAGTGCAGGACTGATCCCGTCCGCTCCGTCACGCCACGCCAGGCGCAGCTCCGTCGCGGTCGCTGACTTCCAGCTGGCCCCGCGCACGACATGCTGGATGCCCTCATCCGGACCGAGGGGATCGGTCACCGGAGCGGGGTCGACAAAAGAGCTGTAGTAGTCGTTGATCCATTCCGAGACGTTGCCCGACATGTCATGCAGGCCGAGCGGCGTCGGATTGAACTTGCCGACGGGCGCCACGACCGGGTAGTCGTCGCGATACCCCGGCAAGGTCGCCGGCAGTGAGTTGCCGGCCTCCGCGCCGGCGATGTTGCCGACTTGCGCCGGCACCGGAAGCGAATCCCCCCATGCGAACCGGCGCATTTGACCGGGACTCGCATAGCGCGCGGCGTACTCCCATTCGGCTTCGCTCGCAAGACGGTAGCCCGTCGTGACCGGCCTGCTGAGCGCGTATGTCTTGTCGTGCTTCTGGTACGCAGGCGGCAGGCCGTCACGCTCCGAGAGCCAGTTGCAGAACTCCACGGCGTCATCCCACGTCACCTGAGTCACGGGCTGGTTGTCGAGATCGATGGAATGGCGGTCGATGTAGCCCGATGCATGCTCGGCGCGGAACTTGCGGTACTCGCCGTTCGTCACTTCCATCACGCCGAGGTAGAACGGCCGCTTGAGAGTGACCTGACGCAAGCCTTCGTTGGGCCTGCGGCCTTGCTCGCGACGGTCGCTTCCCATCTGAAATGTCCCGCTCGGCACCAGGCGCAGCGCATACCCGGTGGTCCGGCTCGTGATCGCCGGCGCGGTCTCCAGAAGCGCCAGCGAGCGATCCGCCGGCAGGAGGTGATAGCGCACGATGCGCTCGAGGCCGGTGGCGGGCGTCACCGAGCCCGTGAAGGCGAGAAACCCGTCCTTGCGCACCTCGATGCGGTGCTCGATCGCCGGGAGATCCAACGACTGCGGCGTGTGCCCGCGCACTGCCCCGTCAATGATGAGCTCGGCATCGGCGGGATCGCCCTGCACTGTCACTCGTGCCAACACCGGCTCGAGCCGCGCCTCCAGCGTGAGCTTGCGTCCAGAGTCCGCGAACACCGGCTTCGTCCAGCTCGCGTAGCCCGCCAGGTTGAGCATCACTTCGTGGGAAATACCCGCCGGCAGATCGACCTCGATAGGCGTACGGCCGCGGTGCGTGCCTCCCACCGTCACGTCCGCTCCGGACGGATCCGAGCGCACGGTCAGGTGCGCATCGGGTTGTCCGAGCGTGACCGGTCCGATGGCCAGCGTCTCGCCCGCCTTGAGAACGACGCTGCTCTCCCAGGTTTTGCGGCCGGGCGCCGAGATCTGTATGTGGCGAACCCCGGAGGGTGCCGCAACGGTCGCCGGGGCGATGCCGTCGTCCGCCCCATCGACGTTGACCTGTGCTCCCGCGGGAGAGGACAGGATCTTGAGCGTACCCCACGAGGGCTGCAGCACGGCCTTCAGATCCTGACGCGCCCCGGCGCCCTCGATCGGCAGTGTCGTGATGTAGTCGACGTATCGGGGCGCGCTCAGCATGATCGTGCGTTGACCGGCCGGGACGTCTATCACGCCGGGCGCACGCCCCGCCTGCATGCCATCAATGCTCACAGCCGCGGCGACCCCGTCCGTATCGATGTACAGCTTGCCGGGAAGCTTCGCGAGCCGCAGGCGCACGACGGCTGCACCATCGGCATGCACGTCGATGTCGGTTTGCGCAGAAACATAGCCGTCACGCTCGCCTCTCACGACGTGCCGGCCGGGCAAGAGCAGCAGCCGATCGCCGGAACGTATCGACAGGAGCGTACCAGGCGTGCGCACGCGCGCGTCGTTCGGACGTATGTCGAGCGGAACCGATTCAAGCAGCGATGCGACGACCGCCACGAGAAGCAGAGCCACCGCGATGGCGGCTGCAGCAGCGAGCCAGCGCGGCCGATACCGTGTGGTCGCGGCAGCAGGGGCGGCACCGGCCGCCGCGATCGAAGTGGGTACCCGCAGAGTGCCGGGCGCCTGGATTTCGACATCCTCGTCGCCCGCATCGTTGACGCCCACCGCAGCCAGCGTGGCGGCGGGCGCGATGGTCGCATTGCTGGCGAGGTGACACACGTCAAGCCGCAGCAGCGTGCGCGACACGTCGGTGACAACCACTTGCGCGTCGCCGAGTGCCAACACGTCATGCCGCCGCAGATCGCGTGCGCTCGTCAACGGCCGTCCGTTGAAGCGTATGGTTGCAGCGGAGGCGGAGGAGGGTGCGGCTACCCAGAGGCCTTTGCGCCGCTCGATCGCCAGTGCGCCTCCCGCCTCGACCCCCGGCACGACGACATCCGCAGTTGCGCCGCCGACCGAGATCCTCTCGCCGAGAGTGCGCTCGCCTTCGGGCTCGCGAATGCGAACCTGCGCGTAGGCGCCCTGTATCAACACCGCATCATTCATGAGTTTCTCAGATCGGCTCGGAACAGCTTATGCTGATTGTCTGGCTTTCCTGTCCCGGGGCAATCGTGATTTCCCGGCGCACGTCCCGATAGCCGTTGCGCGTACCGATGAGCGTGTATTTGCCCGGCTTGAGCACGATGTCGCGCTGCGCGAAGCTGCCGAAGGAGCCGATGCTGGGTATCGCGACCTGCGTGGCGTTGTCCGACACGAGAGACAGCCGCACGGGCTTGTCGAATTCAGGCAGCAGAAGCTCCAGGCGCGTGGTCTGCGAGCGCAGCACCGGGCCTGAGGGAAGTTGCGCCTTGGCCGTCTCGAGCAGCGCCTGCGCCTGGTCCCTGACGGACTGGGCGGCGAGCCGCTCCGGCCGATCGAGGAGCGCCTGCAGCGAGCGTGCCAGCTCGGCACGGCCGGCGGCGCGAATCTTGCCTTGCTGGGCGAAGACGAGCGATGGATCGCTCTTGAGCGCGGAGTTGTATGCCTGAACCGCCTCCTCCCAGCGCTCCTGCGCCTCGAGAGCGGCCGCGCGCTCTCGGATCGCGACGAAGCCTCTTGCGGTGAGAGCCGCGTCGGCGCGCCTCAGACCCTCTGCGGCTTCCGCTCCGTTGGGACGGTAGGTGCGAGCCTTCTCGAAAGCGGCGCGCGCGTCCCCGATACGGCCGGCACCGAGCGCGGCGAAGCCCGCACCGACGGCCTTGGCGTAATTGTCGTCGCCGAACGCGACGCGGGCGCTTGCCAGCCCTGATTTGGCCGTCGCGTTGCGCGGATCGAGCTCGAGCGCGTGGCTGTAGGCCTGGGTCTCGCGTGAGTAGTCGTGAGAGCTCGCCGCATTCTGCGCATCCGCCAGCAACGGCAGGACTCCGTTCAAACGCAGCGCGCGACGTTGCCCATCGGCGGCGCGCTGGTCGCTCGGGTCGATGCGCCTAGCGAGATCGAACGCCTGCGTAGCGAGCTCCTGGCGGCCCGCGGCCAGGGCCTTCTCGCCCGCTTCGAGCTGCGCGGCAAGCGCCTGCGAGGCCCGGCCCTCGACATGATCGAGGAGTAGCGCAGCTTCGTCCAGGCGCTGCTGGGCAATTTGCATGTTGCCCGCATCGAGCGCGCCCACCGATTCGGCGGAACGCCTCAAGCGCGGCGAGCCGGCGGTCGAAATTCTCGCGTGCGGCCTGTAGCGCCGTTTGTGCCGTCGTGTCGGCGCTCCCCTCGGGGGTCGTCGCCGCGGGGGCACCAGCCGACGGTCCGGGGGGTACCGCGTTGCGAGTCGCAGCGGCGGGTGCCGCGAGATCGGTCCACAGACTCTGCGGAGCGTACTCTCGCGGCAACCAGTAGAAGGCCGCGAACACCGCCGCGACCAGCACACCCAACACGACTAGAGGCCAACGCCGACGCTCCGGCATCGGCTCGAGTCGCCCGACCCGCCGCATCGCGGGTATCCGCCTCAGATCCCGCCTCAGATCATCCCAGCCCGGCCGTCCGCCCGTTCCCTCCGTGCCGCCCACGCCGCCCGGCGCAGTGGGTCCGGACCACCACTGCGTGGCGGTGGGATCCACGTGCGCCTCCTGTTGTACGGGT
>VBNY01000048.1 GCA_005877705.1 Gammaproteobacteria bacterium | reverse complement strand
CGCTGCTGGCGTGCGCCGCGAGCGGCCTGCCGTTTGCCGATGCCATGCGCCGGGTGCGCGGCGTGCGCGCCGGGATCGCGGAGCATGACTCGGTTGCGCGCTACTCGAAGGCGGGGGTCGATGTGTTCCTCGGCGAAGCGAGCTTTGTGAGTCCGCACGAAATTGCGGTAGCCGGCGCAATGCTGCGTACCCGCAAGACGCTCATCGCGACGGGCGCCCGCGCTTGCGTTCCGCCGCTGCGCGGCCTGCGGGAGCTCGCGCCGCTCACGAATGAGACGATCTTCGATCTCGCCGAGCAGCCCCGGCGTCTCGCCGTGCTGGGCGGCGGGCCGGTCGGCTGCGAGCTCGCGCAGGCCTTCGCGAGACTGGGGACGCAGGTCGATCTGATCGAGCTCGAGCCGCGAGTGCTGCCGAAAGACGAGTCCGATGCGGCGCGACTGGTTGCCGAGGCGCTGGTGCGCGATGGCGTGAGGCTGTGGTTGGGTACTCGGGTCATTGCCGCGGCGCGCACCCCGGAAGGCAAGTCTCTGACGCTCGACGACGGCAGGCGGATCGATGCGGATGAGGTGCTCGTCGCCGTCGGCCGTCTGCGCAACGTCGAGAGCTTACGGTTGGAGAATGTGGGCGTGCGCTTTGATCCGACTTCGGGCGTCGCGACGGACGCACGCCTGCGCACCTCCCATCCTGACATCTATGCGGCCGGTGACGTGTGCGCGCAGCTGCAGTTCACCCACGCGGCTGACGCGCATGCGCGCATCGTCGTGCGCAACGCATTGTTCATGGGCCGTGCGCGTGCGGATCGGCTCTTCATTCCCTGGTGTACCTACACGAAGCCGGAAGTTGCGCACGTAGGTGCGACGAGTCGCGAGCTGCAGCAGGCCGGCCGACCTTTCGATCGCTATCGGGCCGAGTTTGGCGAGCTCGACCGCGGACGGACTGATGATGCCGCGGACGGATACGCCGAGGTCCTGATGCAGAAAGGAGCCGACCGGATCGTGGGGGCGACGATTGTCGGCAAGGACGCGGGCGAGCAGCTCGCGCCGCTGATCCTGCTGGCGGCCCGGGGCCTCGGCCTGCGCAGCCTGGACTCTGTGGTGCTGCCCTATCCGACGCGCTCGGAGTATCTGCGCCGCTTGTCCGATGCCTGCAACCGGGCGCGGCTGACACCACGCCTCGCGAGCACCCTGAAATGGTGGCTGACGCGCACTCGCTGAAGCACTCGCTGCAGCTGGCGGTCGTCGTTCCCACGCTCGACGACGACGCGGCGCTCGCTCGGCTGCTGCCCCGCCTCGCGCAGCTGCCGTCGCCTCCCGACAGGGTGATCGTGGTGGATGGCGCATCGAGCGAGGCGACCGCCGCGATTTGCCGCAAGTCAGGTTGCGCGTGGACGGCGGCTCGGCCGGTGCGTGGAGTGCAGCTCGCTGCCGGCGCCGACGAGGCGCGCGCTGCGACACCTGCGGCTGATGTCCTGTGGTTCGTGCATGCCGACTGCGAGCCGCATCCGCGTGCCGCCCAGGCGATTCGCGCGGCAATCGGCAATGGCGCGCTCGGCGGGTACTTCCGCTTCCGCTTCGACGGTGAGCGCAGTCGGCTGAAGCGCTTCCTGGAATGGTGGATCGCATGGCGCTGCCGCGTGGGCCTGGTGTACGGCGATCAGGGAATCTTTGTCACCCGCGCGGCCTTCGATGCGAGCCCGGGACTCACGGCCGAGCCGCTGTTCGAGGAAGTGGCGCTGGTGCGTTTCCTCAAGCGAACCGGCCGCTTCGCCGCCCTTGCCCTGCCGATCGTCGTGTCGGCGCGCCGTTGGGAGCGGGACGGCTTTCTGCGGCTGGCGCTTGGATTCGCGCTGGGTGTTCGCTCACACACGCTTGCACGCTGGTACCGATCGCCACGATACTGACACCTTCACCCATGGGCACCCCCACGAACAGTCCGCTGCTGCTGCACACAGCCGCGCAGGGCGAGTCGCGCGCCGCCGCAGTCGGTCGCGACGAGTGGCTGTTCACGCCGCTCGGCGAACCCCGCGGATACATCCAGCCTCATACGCTCTCCGAGCTCTGGTTTCACACCGGCACCGCGTGCAATCTTGCCTGCCCTTTCTGCCTGGAAGGCTCGAGGCCCGGTGACCGCCGCCTCGCGCGGGTGACGTTCGCGGACCTAGTGCCCTTCATCGATGAGGGCGCCGCGCTCGGAGTGCGCCAGTTCTCGTTCACCGGCGGCGAGCCGTTCCTCGTCAGGGACCTGGTGCGGATCCTCGAATACGCGCTCGCGCTGGCGTTCCTACAAGGATCTTCTGTATTGCGCCAGCGGAGTCTCCAAGGGATTCGGCGAGGGCAAGCCGCGCCTTGCGATCTCGATGGTGGGCAGCGAAGTCTTCAAGGTGGCCGTCACGATGCTCAGCAAGGCGGTCGATGAGGCGCTCGCGGCCAACGGCCTCGAGCGCTCCGCCGTCGATTGGCTCGTGCCGCACCAAGCCAACATCCGCATCATCCAGGCCACGGCGCGCAAGCTGGATCTGCCGCTGGAGCGGGTCATCGTCACCGTGCAGGACCATGGCAACACCTCCGCGGCATCGGTGCCGCTCGCGTTGGATGTCGCCGTGCGCGACGGCCGCATCAAGCGCGGCGAGCTGCTGCTGCTCGAGGCCTTCGGCGGCGGCTTCACCTGGGGCTCCGCGCTGATCCGGTATTAAAAACGCCACAACCGGCATGCTGTCGCGGGCACAAACCACGCTTTGTGCCCGCGGGTCGTGAACAGTCGCTCGGTGCGCTCGCTGAGCGAGCAAAAGTCACGCCTTTTGCTCGCGGGTCGAAAGGGCCGCAGGCCGCTTTCGACAGACGAAAACAGCCGCAGGCGGCTTTCAGCCAATCAATCAGTCAGGCCGCCAGAAAATCCACGACCGCGCGCTGCTCGTTCGTCATCTGCTCACGCGGCGTGACGACGGCTGATCGCAAGGCCCGGCGGCAGGGACGCGACTCGTCATCCACATACTCGGCGGTCAGCTGCGCGATGAGCCGTTGTACGTGCGTCAGATTGCTGCGGAACAGCCCGATGACCTGCTCCGCCGAGACGTGCTGTGCGGCGTCGTCGAGCCAGCAGTCGTAGTCGGTGGCGAGCGCGATCGTGCAGTACCCGAGCTGCGCTTCCAACGCGAGAAACGCTTCCGGCACGTTCGTCATGCCGACGATATCGGCCCCGGCGCCGCGTAGGAAGAAACTCTCGGCTCGCGTCCCCAGACGCGGACCCTCGACGCAGGCGTACGTCCTGTCTTCGTGCACCGGCATGCCAAGAGAACGCGCGCTGCGCGCGATGAGCGCGGCGGTGGCCCGGCACACCGGTTGCGCGGTGGAGATGTGCGCGACCAGCCCGCGTCCAAAGAAGCTCGCAGCCCGCACGATGACCGTGCGCACCCCGACACTCTTCAAGGCCCAGATATTGCCGCGGAAATTGATCTCGCTCGGCAGCAGATCGTGGTGCAGCCCGTGCCTCGCGAGAAACGCGACGCGGCGTTGCCCGAGGACCCCGAGCATGACGGGTGAGGACGGCGGGCCGAACGGAGTGCTCACCTCACGGACCTCGGTTACCTGCAACTCCGCCATCCGGTACAGGCCCGTTCCGCCGATGATGCCGATCATGGGAAGCACTCCGGAAATGTCGTGTGACTCGCGAATCGCGCGGTAGCGCCCGCAGGCAATTTGCGCGACAGCCCTTCGAAGCGGCAAGATGCCTCAAACGCCGGCGGAACAACAAGTCGCAGCCAGGAAATCGAGCGTGATTATGAGCACAACACCCTTTCCGTCACTGGGGCCGCCGCCGTGGCCCGCACGGCTGACCCGCGCGAGTCTGTGGGTAGGCGCCGGGGGGCTGCTGCTCATCCTGATCTGCGGACCGGCGTACCGCTTCGGGATGGTGGGCGTGCGCGCCGCGTTGCTCACACTCGTCGCCGGGCTGGTGATCCTCGTGGCGGCAACCCTCCTCACCATCATCGGGCTGCTCGTCGCCAGCGCGCGCAAGGTGCGCATCCCAAGGGCCGCCGCCGTGGTTGGCATCATCGTGGGTCTCGCCGCCTCGGGATACCTGCTTTCCTGGATCGAGCGGGCGAAGTCGGCGCCGCCTATCCATGAGATCAGCACGGATCTTGCCGATCCGCCGGCGTTCGTGGCCGTCACGGCGCTGCGCACGCAGTCCCATGCCGTCAATCCCCCCGAGTATGTGCCGCTGGTGCACGGGCCGGGCGGTACGATCATCGACGTGCCACAGATGCAGCGGCTGCACTATCCCGACATTCAGCCGCTGCAGCTCGCCGCCGCGCCGGCCGCAGCGCTCGAGGCCGCGCAGCGCGCGGCACTCAGGCTCGGTTGGGAAATCGTCGCCTTCGTGCCCGCGGAGGGCCGGCTGGAGGCGACGGACACGACCGCGTTCTTCGGCTTCAAGGACGATGTGGTCGTGCGAGTGCGCGCGAGCGCCGGCGGGGCGCGCCTCGATCTGCGGTCGAAATCCCGTGTGGGATTGAGCGATGTCGGAACGAACGCCGCGCGCGCGCGCGCGTTCCTGAAATTGGTGGAGGGCGGCTGAAGCCGCAGCGGTGCAGCGAGACTGGCCATGACAGCTGCGGGCAATTCCGGCACGACTGGCACGCGCTTCGCGAGCTTCCGCGAGTTCTATCCGTTCTACCTGGCCGAGCACCGCAACCGCATCTCGCGCCGGCTGCACGTCATCGGCACGCTGCTTGCGATGGCGATCCTGGTCGCGGCGCTGGCGAGCGCCCGCTGGCGGCTGCTGCTTGCCGTGCCCGTGGCGGGCTATGCGCTCGCCTGGATCGGGCACTACTGCTTCGAGGGCAATTCTCCGGCCACGTTGCGCCATCCGCTCTACAGCCTGCGCGGCGATCTGACGATGCTGCGCGACGTACTCACGGGCCGCATGCGGTGGTAGAGAACCTGCAGCCTAGAGTAATTCATGGACAGCTTCGGAATCGATCGCGTCTTCGAGCGGCGCCTCTCCTCTCTCGTCAACGGCGGTGAGCCCGAGCTGCTGCAGGGCGGGCGCAAGGGCGTGGAGAAAGAGTCTCTGCGGGTCACACCCGCGGGGCGGCTGGCGCTGACCCCGCACCCGCGCGCGCTCGGATCGGCGCTCACCAACGAGCACATCACGACGGATTATTCCGAGGCGCTGATCGAGCTGGTGACGCCCGCGTTCACGACGAGCTGGGAGCTGCTGCAGTACCTGCTCGATCTGCACCAGTTCGTCTACCGCCACCTGGGCGATGAGCTGCTGTGGGCGACGAGCATGCCCGGGGCCATCGAGCGCAACGAGGACATTCCGATCGCGCAATACGGCAGCTCGCACGTCGGGCGCATGAAAACGATTTACCGCCAGGGCCTCGGCCTGCGCTACGGCCGCATGATGCAGGCCATCTCGGGCGTGCATTTCAACTATTCGTTCCCGCTGCCGTTCTGGGAAGCGTACGCGCACGTGCGCCAGTCGCGCGAGCGCGGCACGGATTTCGTCTCCGCCTGCTACTTCGATCTGCTGCGCAACTATCGGCGCTACGGCTGGATCGTGTTGTATCTGTTCGGCGTTTCCCCGGTGGTGTGCAAGTCGTTCCTCAAGGGCCGCGATTTCCAGCTCGCGGACTTCAGCGGCGACACCGCCTACGAGCCGTACGCCACCAGCCTGCGCATGAGCGACATCGGCTACCGCAATCGCAACCAGTCGGGGCTGGCCGTATCCGTGAACAGCCTGCAGGAGTACGTTCGCGACCTGACACGGGCGATCACCACACCGCACCCGCCCTACGAGGCGCTCGGCGTGAAGGTGAACGGCGAGTATCAGCAGCTGAACGCCAACATTCTGCAGATCGAGAACGAGTACTACAGCTTCATCCGGCCGAAGCGGGTGGCCCGTTCGGGCGAGCGGCCGACCAAGGCGCTGCAGCGTGCTGGCGTGGAGTACGTCGAGGTGCGCGCGCTCGATGTGAGCGCGTTCGACCCCGTTGGCGTGAACCAGAACAAGCTGCGGTTCCTCGAGGCGTTCCTGGCGCTGTGCCTGCTGAAGGACAGTCCGCCGATCGCAGACTCCGAGCAGGCCGCCCTCGACCAGAATCATGTGACCGTCGCGCGGCGCGGCCGTGAGCCCGAGCTGACTCTGTGGCGTGACGGTCGCAGCGTGCCGATGCGCGATTGGGCGTGCGAGCTGCTCGACTCGCTCACGGGCATCTGCGAAATACTGGACCGCGGCGATGCCTCACGGCCGTATGCCCAGGCGCTGGCGGCCCAGGCGGCCAAGATCGAGGAGGTCTCGCTGACGCCTTCTGCGAGGCTCATGTCCGAGCTTGTCGCGAGCGGCGAGTCCTTCTTCGATCTCGCGCTGCGCATGTCCATGATGCACAAGGCCTACTTCCTCGACCTGTACGCGCCGAACGAGGAGCGGCTCGCCGAATTCGCGCGCGAGGCCGCCGAGTCGCTGCGCAAGCAGCAGTCAATCGAGGCGGGCGATCGCGGATCGTTCGAGGACTACCTGGCGCGCTATTTTGCGACCTAGCTCACAGATCCGGGAGATGCGCGCCGCAGCGTCAGCGGTGACGGAACTAAGATTTCCGGCCCCCGTTCATAGAGGGAGCGTGGATGGGCGCGCCCGGAACGAAGATCAAAGCAGGAGGGACCTGACGCAAATGAACACGATTCCCGAACCGGAACTGACGCAGGACATCCCGCGTACCGTCTCTCCCGCCAACGAGGAGTTCCCAGGGACCGTGAGCGACGTGGACAAGCGGCCGCCGGGCGTGCGCGCCGACGGTTGGGATCCGTACGAGGTCTGGCGCACGCGCATCAAGGCCAAGCAGGAGGCTTAGTCCCGATATCCCCTGAGGCGCGCCCCCTGCGGGCGCTCACCGTCAATACCCCTACGGGGGCATTGTCCCCGCTTGCCGGCCGCGGCCACACTCGCTGCAGGCGTCAAACCCTTCCTGCGCGGCGCGCAGCTCACTTGCGCGCGGCCGGCCCACCCTGGATCCTTCCCGGCCATGAACGCACTATCGGTCCGAGGACTCACGAAGACCTACAAGAACGGCGTGCAGGCGCTCAAGGGCGTCGACCTCGAGGTAGAGCGGGGCGACTTCTTCGCGCTGCTCGGACCGAACGGCGCCGGCAAGACGACTCTGATCGGCATCGTCACCTCGCTCGTCAACAAGAGCGGCGGCGAAGCCAGCGTCTTCGGCTACGACATCGACCGTGACCTCGAGGCCGCCAAGGCCTGCATCGGGGTCGTGCCGCAAGAGATCAACTTCAACATGTTCGAGACGCCGCACACGATCGTCGTGAACCAGGCCGGTTTCTACGGCATTGCCCGCAGTGTGGCCCGGCAGCGCGCCGAGAAATACCTCAAGCAGCTGCAGTTGTGGGACAAGCGGGACAAGATGTCGCGCGGCCTCTCGGGCGGCATGAAACGCCGGCTGATGATCGCCCGGGCGCTCATGCACGAGCCGCGTCTGCTCATCCTCGATGAGCCGACCGCCGGGGTGGACATCGAGATCCGCCGCTCCATGTGGGAGTTCGTGCGCGAGATCAACGCCCGCGGCACGACCATCATCCTGACGACGCACTATCTGGAGGAGGCGGAGACGCTGTGCCGCAACATCGCCATCATCGACGACGGGCGGATCGTGGAGCGCGACCGCATGAGCAGTCTGCTGCGCAGGCTGCACACCGAGACCTTCGTGCTCAATCTGCGTAACTCGCTGTCCGCCGCGCCCAAGCTCGATGGCTACATCTCGATGCTCGTGGACGATCACACCCTCGAGGTGGAGGTGTCTAAGGACCAGAACCTCAACGACATCTTCTCGCGCCTGACGACCCTCGGGATCGAGGTGCTGAGCATGCGCAACAAGGTGAACCGGCTCGAGGAGATCTTCATGCGCCTCGTCGAGGGCCGGGGAGCGGCTGGCGAGACCAGAGCCCCGGCGCGTCCTGAGCTGCGCGGGGCCGAGGTTGCGGTGGCGCCCGCTGTGCGCCGGCACGGAGGGCAGACCACATGAGCTCCGTCGCGCAGCAGGCGCTCGTCCCGCCGATCAACCTCGGCGTGGTTCGCTGGATCGGATTCCAGACGATCGTCATTCGCGAGTACAGCCGCATCATCCGCATCTGGGGTCAGACGATCGTGCCGTCCGCGGTGACGGCCATATTGTACTTCGTGATCTTCGGCAGCCTGATCGGCCGGCGCATCGGCGCGATGGGCGGCTTCGAGTACCTGCAGTACATCGCGCCCGGCCTGATCATGATGGCGGTCATCACCAACTCGTACTCGAACGTCGTGTCCTCGTTCTTCGGGGCGAAGTTCGGCAAGCACGTGGAGGAGATGCTGGTCTCGCCGCTGCCGAGCTGGGTGATCGTGGCGGGCTACGCGGCCGGCGGCGTCGTGCGCGGCCTGCTGGTCGGTTTCAGCGTGACCGTGGTGTCGCTCGTCTTCACGCACCTGCACGTGCATCACGTGGTGGTCATCGTCGCCGCCGTGCTGTTGACATCGATCACGTTCGCGCTCGGCGGGTTTCTGAATGCCGTGTTCGCCAAGAACTTCGACCAGGTGAGCTGGATCCCGACCTTCGTGCTGACGCCGCTCACCTATCTGGGTGGGGTGTTCTACTCGGTCACGCTGCTGCCGGGCTGGGCGCAGACGCTGTCCTACGCGAACCCCATCCTGCACATGGTCAACGCGTTCCGCTTCGGCTTCCTCGGGGTGTCGGACGTCAATCTCGGGGTTGCCTTCGCATTGATGATCGCCGCAGCCCTGGTGTTGTTCACGACCGCGGTCGTGCTGATGGAGCGGGGCACGGGAATCAGAGAGTGAGCGCAGCGATCGCGCTGGTCACCGCCCGCGCCGCCCGCGGGCTTGACGAAGATCTGCCACCACTCAAGCTGGCTTTACACTCGCTCGGCGCCGAGGCGCAGGTCGTGGATTGGGACGACACGCAAGTTGACTGGGCGTCCTTCGATCTCGCCCTGCTGCGCTCGACGTGGGACTATGCCGAGCGCCTGCCGGAATTTCTCGCCTGGGTGGAGCGCGCCGCGAACGCCACCACGCTGCTCAATCCGGCGCCGGTCGTCCGCTGGAATACGGACAAGCACTACCTCGCGCAGCTGGCACACGCCGGCGTGCCGACCGTGCCGAGCACTTTCATCGAGCCGGGGGACAGCGCCGCGCCGGTCCTGGACCGGTTTCTCGCCCAGCACCCGTGCGCCGAGTTCGTCGTCAAGCCGTCGGTCGGGGCCGGCTCGCGCGACACGCGGCGGCACACGCGTGCCGGGATCGCATCTGCGCTCGAGCACGCTCAGCGACTGCTGGACGAGCGGCGCAGTGTGCTGCTGCAGCCGTATCTGGAGCGTGTGGACGAGGAGGGCGAGACCGCTTTGATCTATTTCACGGGCCGCTTCAGCCATGCCGTTTGCAAGGGGCCGCTGCTGGCGCCCGGCGCGCAAGCGACCCGGGCCCTGTTCGCCGCCGAGCACATCGTTGCCCGCCCTCCCGGCGCGGACGAGTTGCGCGTGGCAGAGCAAGTGCTGGCAGGACTGCCCTTCAAGGCGCCTCTGTACGCCCGGATCGATCTCATCCGCGACGCCGAGCGCGCGCCGCGCCTTCTCGAGCTCGAGCTCGCCGAGCCGTCGCTGTTCTTCGCGCACGCGCCGGGCTCTGCGGAGCGATTTGCCGCCGCCGTGTCGGCTGCGATCCAGGGGCGCCGCGCATGATGGCACGCCGACTGTTGCATCTGGTGGCGCGCCGCGGGAACTGCGGCGAGTTCCCGGACAACACGCTGCCGGCGGTGCGCTCGGCTGTCGAGCTCGGCGCGCGCTTTATCGAGATCGACGTGCATCTGGCGGCGGACTGCGTCCCCATGGTTGTTCACGATCGGCAGCTGGCGGCCGTCCCCGGTGCCGAGCAGATGTCGGCGACGCAGCTCGCCTCGCTCGATGTCAGCCAGGCGGAGCGCTTCGGGGAGCGTTTCCGCGGCACCTGCGTCGCTTCGCTCGCCGCGACCCTCGCTCTGCTCGACCAGCGCCCCGAGATCACCGCGTTTGTCATGATTGGCCGGGTCAGCGTGGCCCGCTTCGGCCACGAGCTCGTCGCGGCTCAGGTCACCCAGGCGCTCAAGCCGTTCCGCTCCCGGTGCGTGCTCGCCTCGATGGATCTGGCGACACTGCACGCGGCGCGCGCCATGGCCGGTTATCCCATCGCGTGGGTGCTGCCGGCGAACGATGATCACACGCGCCTCAAGTACGAGGCCCTGCAAGCCGAGTTCCTGTTCTGCGCCCGTGCTCATCTGCCGACGCGGGGTGCGCTGTGGCGCGGCCCGTGGCGATGGTTGATCCACGAGGTGGACACTCTCGATGCGGCGCTCGAGGCCGCCGCAGCGGGTGCGGACTTCGTGGTCACCAGAAATTTCCGTCCGCTGAGCGCCGCCATGCACACCCACGCTGCAGAGGATGCGTAGGCGGCCGTCAGACAGGCTTTCAAGCTCGGGGTGACTACCTGACTTGCGGCGCAGAGGCGGACATCACGCGCTGCGCAGCACGGCGGTCATGTTGTGCTGCTCGCCGGCGGCGTCGAGCTCCGCCACGATCCTGCGCTCTACCCAGCTCGGGCCGGAAAGCCGTTCAAGGAAACCGCAGTGGCCCCCGTGGCGGGTCACGGTGAGGCGCAGAGACGATGTGCGCGCGAGCTGCTCGAGGCTATGCGCCGGGATGATCGGATCATCGAGCGAGGCGATGATGGTTGTGGGCACCTCGAGCCGTGCAAGCCGGCCGCCCGTGATCGAGTAGCCGTTCAGATAGTCATCGAGGGTCGGAAAATGGGTGAAACGGCGCACCAGCTCCGCTGTCATGCGCCGCAGGTCCGCCAGCCGCCCGAGCTCGCCGAAGTCGTACTCCGCGGGCCACGCCGCCTGCTTCTTGAGCAGCGAGCGTTTCCACTTGCGCACGAAATACGACTGATACCCGGGCAGGGCGCGCTCGAGCGCCAGCAGCGTCGCGCCCGGATCGAGCACCGGCGATACCGCCACGCCCGTGGCGAGGTGCCGGCTGGCATCGGTTGCCTGGGCCGCCACCCGCAGCAGGAAGTTGCCGCCCAGCGAAAAGCCGACCAGCTGCAGGGGCCTTCCATGGAAGGCCCGCTGCAGAGCGCGCACGGCACCGACCACCTCCGGCAGACGACAGGAGTGGAACAACTCGCGATTGAGGTGATGCGTGGCACCATGATCGCGCAGGTTGAGCCGCACTACCTCGAAGCCCTGCTCGAAAAGCTGCTGGGCAAGCGACAGGATATACAGCGAGTCGGCGCTGCCTTCCCACCCATGCACCAGCAACACGGGCCTGCCCGTGCCGTGCTCAGGGCTCGAATGAAGGCACTGCAGCCGGACGCCGTCGCCGCAATCGAGCAGCATCTCGCTCGCCGCGCTCACGACCGGCGCCGCGCGGCGCACTATCGGGCCACGGCGCGCGGACGTGCTGGCGAGCATCGACTGCAGATGCCGATTGCGCAGCCAGCGCGGCGGCCGGAAGTCCATATCAGGAGGACGCACGGCTGAGGACCGCGGGATGCTC
>VBNY01000433.1 GCA_005877705.1 Gammaproteobacteria bacterium | reverse complement strand
CTTCTCCCATGCAGCCCATCTCGGCCCCCGAGATCGAGGCGTTGCGCTTGTAGAGCATGCCGATTGCCGCGGCGGTGAGCAGAAAGCGGATCACGCCCTCGTCGTTCGAGCCCGGCTCGAAGCGTCGGTAGAAATGCAGCACCGCCGGCACGATCCCGGCGGCGCCGTTGGTCGGCGCGGTGACGACGCGGCCGCCGGCCGCGTTCTCCTCGTTCACCGCGAGTGCATAAGCGTTGACCCAGTCCATGACGTCGAGCGGCTTCTCATCCGTCCCCTCCGTCAGCACACGGTAGAGCTTCGGTGCGCGCCGGCGCACTTTCAGCACTCCCGGAAGCACGCCGCTCTGACGGAAGCCGCGTTCGACGCAATCCTTCATCACTTGCCAGATATGCATGAGCTGCGCACGGATGCGCTCGTCCGTGTGCCACGTGCGCTCGTTAGCGAGGACGAGCTCGAACAGCTCGAGCCCGTGCTCGCGACACAGCGCGAGTAGCTCGGCGCCGGAAGAAAACGGAAATGGCGGCGCGGAGTGAGCGCCCGCCTCCCGCGCCTCGGACTCGTCGCCCCGCACGATGAACCCGCCGCCGATCGAATAGTAGTCCTCCTCGCGCAGCTTGCGGCCCTGCGCCGCGAGCGCCGTGAAGCGCATGCCGTTTGAATGCCGCGGCAGCCGCTCGTGCTTCATGAACAGCAGCTGCATCGGCTCATCGAAGGCGATCTCGTGCTCGCCGAGCAGCTTGATGCGGCCGCTCGTGCGGACGCGCTGCAGCGTCGCCTCGATGCTGTCCGGCTCCACAGTGTCAGGCTCGGCCCCCTCCAGTCCGGCGAGCACCGCACGGTCCGTCCCGTGACCGGCGCCCGTGAGGGCTAGGGATCCATACAGCCGCGCGGCGATCTCGTGCGTCGCCGCGAGCAGCCCGTCGCGCTTCAGCCCGAGGACGAACTCGCGCGCGGCCCGCATCGGACCCATGGTGTGGGAGCTCGACGGCCCGATACCGACCTTGAAGATGTCAAACACGCTGAGGGTCATGATCGCAGTCTCCGCCGTTGCCGCGCCGGGTTCATGTCCCGCCGCGACACGTACTTATTCGATAGCGCCACCCAATAGTCAAACCCGACCGCGCAGACGCCGCAGGAGCTGGCGATCGTGTTTGTCCGGGCGCTGCTTGGGCCGCGGGCTGAGCGCCGCCGCGAGCTTCATACGCTGCGCGAACTCGGCGCGGCGCGCCTGGCTCGCCGGTGTCTCCTCATAGCATCGGGTCGCCTCCCGCGCCGGCCCGCGGCGCGCCGGAATCGCCCGTACCGTGCATTCGAACTCGACGACGCCGCGCATGAAGCTCACGAGGTCGCCGGGACGGACGCCATGTGCCGGCTTGACGCGCTGGCCGTTGATGTGCACCCTGCCGCCGCTCGCGGCCTCGGCCGCCAGCGAGCGCGATTTGAACAGCCGCACTCCAAACAGCCAGCGGTCGATACGCGCGGCGCCCAGATCCCCGTTGGCGGCAGCTTCCGGCACGGGCCTGAGTATAATGCCAACCCATGGAGCAAGCTGTCATCGAGCGCCTGCGCGCCGAGCTCGCGAGCCTGCGGGAACAGGGGCTGTACAAGAGCGAGCGCGTGCTCGCCGGCCCTCAAGGCGGCGTGGTCCGCACGGGCGAGCGCGACGTCATCAATCTCTGCGCCAACAATTATCTCGGACTGGCCAGTCATCCGACGGTGCGCGAGGCCGCGCACCGCGCGCTCGACCGCTTCGGCTACGGCATGGCCTCGGTGCGTTTCATCTGCGGCACCCACAGCGTTCACAAGCAGCTCGAAGAGCGCCTGAGCCGGTTCCTCGGCACCGAGGATACGATCCTGTACTCCTCCTGCTTCGATGCCAACGGCGGTCTGTTCGAGACGCTGCTCGACGAGCAGGATGCGGTGATCTCGGATGCGCTCAACCACGCGAGCATCATCGACGGCATTCGCCTGTGCAAAGCGCAACGCTATCGCTACGCCAACAACGACATGGCGGACCTCGAGAACTGCCTGCAGCAGGCGCAAGGCGCCCGCACGCGGTTGATCGCCACGGATGGCGTGTTCTCGATGGACGGCATTCTCGCCAATCTGCGGGCCATCTGTGATCTGGCCGACCGCTACCAGGCGCTGGTGATGGTGGACGACTCGCACTCGACCGGCTTCATGGGAGCCGAGCGGAACGCTGGGCAAGGCGCTCGGCGGCGGCAGCGGCGGCTACCTCGCGGCGCGCAAGGAACTCATCGAGTGGCTGCGCCAGCGCTCGCGCCCCTACCTCTTCTCCAACAGCATCCCGCCGGTCGTGGCCTGCGTCAGCCTGGCGGTGCTCGAGCTGCTCGAGGTCGCACCGGAGTTGCGGGCGCGGCTGTTCGAGAACACCCGCTACTTCCGCTCCGGCCTGGAGCGGGCGGGGTTCAAGTTGCGGCCCGGCGAGCATCCGATCATTCCCGTGATGCTCGGGGATGCCGCGCTGGCCGGCCGCATGGCCGATCAGCTGCTCGCTCGCGGTGTATACGTCATCGGCTTCTCCTATCCGGTCGTGCCCAAGGGTCAGGCGCGCATCCGTACGCAAATGTCCGCGGCGCTGACCCGCGAACAGCTGGATCTGGCGGTCGAGGCGTTCGCCGCCGTCGGGCGCGAGCTCGGAGTGGTCTGAATGAAGGCGCTGGTCAAGAAGCAGGCGGGCCCGGGCATCTGGCTCGATGAGCTGCCGGAGCCCAAAGTCGGCCCCAACGACGTGCTCATCGAGATCGCCAAGACGGCGATCTGTGGCACGGACATGCACATCTACAAGTGGGACGCGTGGGCGCAGAAGACGATCCCGGTGCCGATGGCCGTCGGCCACGAGTATTGCGGGCGGGTGCTGGAGATCGGCTCGGAAGTGCGCGGCTTGAAGAGCGGCGATCGCGTTTCCGGGGAAGGCCACATCACCTGCGGCTACTGCCGCAATTGCCGCGCCGGACGCCGCCACCTGTGCCGCAACACCGTCGGTGTCGGCGTCAACAGGCCGGGCGCCTTCGCCGAATATCTGGTGATCCCCGCGGACAACACCTTCAAGCTGTCCGACTCGATCTCGGACGACATCGCGGCGATCCTCGATCCGTTCGGCAACGCCACGCATACGACCCTCGCATTCAACGTGGTCGGCGAGGATGTGCTGATCACCGGCGCCGGCCCGATCGGCATCATGGCCACGGCCGTCGCGCGCTTCGTGGGCGCGCGGCACGTGGTCATCACCGACATCAACGACTATCGTCTCGATCTCGCCCGCAAGATGGGAGCCACGCGCGCGATCAACGTGCAGCGCGAGTCGTTGGATCAGACGATGAAGGACCTGGGGATGCAGGAGGGCTTCGATGTCGGTCTGGAGATGTCGGGCAACGCGGAAGCATTCCGCGAGATGCTGCGCACCATGCACCACGGCGGCTCGATAGCGATCCTCGGCATCCCGCCGGAGGACACCGCCATCGACTGGAGCCAGGTGATCTTCAAGGGCTTGACGCTGAAGGGCATCTACGGCCGCGAGATGTTCGAGACCTGGTACAAGATGGCGAGCCTGCTGCAGAGCGGCTTGCAGATCGGCCCGGTCATCACCCACCACTTCGCCGTGCAGGACTACCTGCAGGGCTTCGAGACGATGGGGTCGGGCAAGTCCGGCAAGGTCATCCTCGACTGGAGTACTCTTTGATTTTTAATTGGCCGAAATGGCCTGCGGCGGCGCGGCTACTGCACGGTGCAGAAGCAATAGGCGTAAAGCCAGTTCGGCACGCTGAAATGGCTGAGCCGCTCGACCTCGCGCCGCAGCGGATCAAAGCGGTTCGCGACCTGTGACAGAGAGAGGGTGTGCTCGTCGGCGCTCACGAGCGAGCGCACTGCGCGTGTCTTGACCTGCAGCACCAGCTCCTGCGCCCAGGACAGTTGCGGCTCGACGAACTCGACGTCGTAATCGGCGAGCTTGGCGCGCCGTGCAGCCGCCTTCACCGCATCATCGAAAGAGCCCAACTCATCGACGAGCCCGAT